>DASTHJ010000001.1:0-7612 GCA_035718265.1 Steroidobacteraceae bacterium
GTCGCCTCGAACTTCATGCCGCGCATGCCGCTGCCGCGATTGTCGAGCGCGAACACCACGTAGCCGTGCTGCGCCAGGTACTGGTGAAACAGGTTGCCCCAGGCATTGGTGACGCGCTGCGCGCCCGGCCCGCCGTACACGTCGACCAGCACCGGGTAGCGCCTGCCGGGCTCGAGCACACGTGGCTTGAGCAGCTTGTAGTAGAGCGTCTGGCCATCGGCCGCGGCGAGCGTGCCGAATTCCGGCGTCACGTGTTCGTCCCGGTAGGGCGCGTAGGGATGCGCGCCGTCGATCTTTTTCGGCACCAGCACGCGGATGACCTTGCCGCGCGCATTGCGCAGCGTCACGTTCGGCGGCGTGTCGGTATCCGAATACGTGTCGACGAACAGGCTGGCATCACGCGACATCGAGATCTCGTGCGTGCCGGCACCTTGCGTGACGCGCGTGGGCGTCGCGGGCTCGTCCAGCGACACCCAGAAGAGTTGCCGCTCCAGCGGCGAGGGCAGGTTCGCCGAGAAATACACGCGCCGCGCGCGCTCGTCGACGGCATGCACACCGGTTTCCTTGGCCGTGCCGATGACCATGTAATCGCCGTTCGTCAGCGGTCGCAGCAGCGTGCCGTCGTTGTCGTACAGGTACAGGTGCAGGAAACCGTCGCGCGACGATGCCCAGATGAATTGCCGCGACTTCTCCAGGAACGTGAGCTCGTGGTGCAGCGGCACCCAGTGTTCGTCCTTCTCGGTGAGCAGCACGCGTCCCTGGCCGGTGATCGCGTCGAAGCGCAGCAGCTCCAGGGTCTTCTGGTCGCGGCTCTGGCGCTGCACGGCGATGCCGCGGCCGTCGGGGAACCAGTCGACGCGCGGCAGATAGTGGTCGCCGCTGCCGAGGTCCAGTTCGCGGCGGCCGTCCGTACCGAGGTCGGCGACGAACAGGTCGACGCGCGCGTTCGGCGTGCCGGTGGCCGGGTAGCGCTGGCGCACGATGCGTGCGCCGGTGGCCTGGATCTCGAAGCGCTCGACTTCGCGCACCGGCGCCTCGTCGACGCGCGCGAGCACGATGCGGCGCTCATCGGGCGCCCACCAGTAGCCGGTGTCGCGATCCATTTCCTCCTGCGCGATGAACTCCGCCACGCCGAAGCTCACCGTGCCGCCGCCCTCGCGCGTGATGGCGCGCTCGGTGCCGGTGGCGAGGTCGATGACGTACAGGTTCTGGTCGCGCACGAAGCTCACGTAGTTCGAGCGCGGCGAGAAGCGCGCGTCGGTTTCGTAGCCCGGTGTGTTCGTGAGCCGGCGCACCGCATCCTGCGGATTGCGCGCGCCTTTCTTCGGCGCGAGATCGCAGACGTACAGGTCGCCGTTCAACGGAATCAGCAGGTGGCGGCTGTCGGGCGCGAAGGCGTATTCGACGATGCCGGAGTACGCCGAGGTTCGCTGCCGTTCGCGCCGCGCCTCTTCCTCGGCGGAGAGCGCGCGGTCGGCGCCGGCCAACGTACGCGAGTCCACCAGCCGCCGGTGGCGCCGGGCGGGGACGTCGTAGGCCCACAGGTCGTAGCGGTCCTTGTCGTCGGTGCGCGCCTGCAGGTAGGCGATCAGCCTGCCATCCGGCGAGATCTTCACGTTGCGCAACGTCGGGCCGGACAGGTCCGGGGCCGAGAAAAGCCGTTCGAGCGGCAGTTTCCCTGGCCACGCCGGTACACCGAACAGCATGGCCGTGATGCACGCGACTGTCAGAACTGCGCCCGGGCGAGAAGAAAGCGCGGCGCGCCGGCGCGGCGCGTGCGGACGCTTTGTTAAACTGCGGCGAAATTTCATTGCAGGAGTTTAGGGATGCGCACCGCTCATCGCTACCTGTGCGTGGCGCTCGCCGGCGTGCTGGTGCAGCTCGCGGCGTGCGGTTCGCAGCCGCGCGCGACGTACACGCCCGAGCCGCGCGCGCAATCGGCGCAGCTCGAGTATCCGCACGCGCCACGCGGCGACGTCGTCGACGTCTATCACGACGTGCGCGTCGCGGATCCATATCGCTGGATCGAGGATCTCGATTCTCCCGCCACGAAGGAGTGGGTCGAAGCCGAGAATGCGGTCGCGCAGCCGTATCTGGAACGCCTGCCGCAACGCGCGTGGCTCGGCAATCGGCTCAAGGAGCTCTGGACCTACGAACGCTTCGGCGTGCCGGAGGCGGAGGCCGGCCGATATTTCTTCATGCGCAACGACGGCAAGCAGGACCAGAGTGTGCTGTACGTCGCCGATGCGCTCGACGCGCCGCCGCGCGTGCTGGTCGATCCGAACGGCACGCGCGAAGACGCCACGATCGCCATCTCGCAGTGGCAGGCGAGTCCCGACGGCAAGCTGATCGCGTATGCGCTGTCGGACGGCGGCACGGACTGGAACATCTGGCACTTCCGCCGCGTCGCCGACGCCAGCGAGCTGCCGGTGGCGCTGAAGTTCAGCAAGTTCTGGCCCATTGCCTGGGCGCACGACAGTTCCGGCGTCTACTACAGCCGCTATCCGCTCAAGAGCGGGCAGGACGCCGCGCAGGCGCAGCGCGGCGACGATACCGGCCGGCCCGATGTCTACTTCCACAAGCTCGACCAGCCGCAATCGGCGGACCAGCTCGTGTTCCGCGTCACCGATCATCCGACGCATGTGCCCTCGCCGCGGATCACCGATGACGGCCGCTACCTGATCATCGACCTGTTCGAGGGCTACGAGGCCAACGCCGTGCTGATCCGGGACCTGCGCAAACCGGACGCCCGTGTGCGCCCGCTGATGGCGGCGTGGGATGCGCTGTACACCTTCATCGGATCGCAGGGCGACGAGCTCTATTTCAAGACCACCAACGACGCGCCGCGCGGCCGGGTGATCGCGGTGAATGCCGGGAAGCCCGAGCCCGCCAACTGGCGCACCGTCGTCCCGCAGGGCACCGATCCGATCGCCGACGCCAGGTTCGTGGGCGGCCGCATCGTGGTGCACTACACGCACGACGCGAAGAGCCAGCTCGATCTGTTCGACACACACGGCACGCCGATGGGCAAGGTGAAATTGCCCGGCTTCGGCACGGTCAAGAACCTCTCCGGCAAGGGCGAGGCTCCCGAGGCGTTCTTCTCCTACTCGGACTACCAGACACCGGCGCGCATCCTGCGGCTCGACGTCGCGGCGAACGCGGTCAGCGATTTCCGCGTGCCGACGGTGCCCGCCGACTTCACGCCGTTCGTCACCGAGCAGGTGTTCTACCATTCGAAGGATGGCACGCGCGTGCCCATGTTCATCATCCGCCGCAGGGACGCGCCGCGCGACGGCAACCAGCCGGTGATGCTGTACGGCTACGGTGGTTTCAACATCACGATGTCGCCGAGTTATAGCCCGACCATCCAGTCATGGCTCGAGATGGGCGGCATCTACGCGGTGGCGAACCTGCGCGGCGGCGGCGAGTACGGCGAGGAGTGGCACGTCGCGGGCACGCGGCTCCACAAGCAGAACGTGTTCGACGATTTCATCGCAGCCGCCGAATACCTGATCCGCGAGAAATACACGAATCCGAGGCGGCTCGCGATCATGGGCAAGAGCAATGGCGGCCTGCTGGTGGGCGCCGTGATGCTGCAACGGCCGGAGTTGTTCGGCGCCGCGCTGCCGGGCGTCGGCGTCATGGACATGCTGCGCTACCAGACCGCGAGCGCGAACGCGCGCCAGTGGTCGAGCGACTACGGGCTCGCCGAGAACCCGGACGAGTTCCGCGCGATCCGCGCGTACTCGCCGGTGCACAACGTGAAGATGGGCGCCTGCTATCCGCCCACGCTGATCACCACCGCGGACCACGACGATCGCGTCGTGCCCTGGCACAGCTTCAAGTACGCGGCCGAGCTGCAGCACGCGCAGGGCTGTGACAACCCGGTGCTGATCCGCATCGAAACCCGCGCCGGCCACGGCGCCGGCAAGCCGGTGTGGATGCAGATCGAGGACGTCGCGGATGAGTTCGGGTTCGCGGCGCACGCGCTAGACGTCCCCGCGCCGTCCGCCAACTGATCTTCTCTTGACCCTTCACGGACGCCTGCGCCTCGCAGGCGTTCTCCGACGTGCGGGCGCAGCCCGCTAACTAAGTACAGCAAGTCAGCGTGAACGGCACATCTTCCGTCGTCTGCTGCGGACGCTGATTCAACCCATTCCACGCCAGCAGCCGCACCGAGCAGCGGTAGTGAGAGCCGCTGGTCTCCGGATACAGGCCGGCGCCCGCCGGCAGCGCGATGCGCACCAGCTGGATAGGCGTGTCGCGGTCGAAGGTGATGTGGTACACGCCGCCGCGCGCGATCTCCTGCCGCGGCTTGCCGTGCTGGCGCGTGATCCACAGCAGCTCGGCGATGGCGTCGCACAGCGGGCGCAGCGTCGCCAGCCACTCGTTGAACGAACGCGCGCGCTGGTCGGTGGGCTGGTTCAGCCAGAAGAAGAAGTCGGGCAGGTCGAACTCGCAGGTGCCGCCGGGAATCGCGCTGCGGTGGCGGATCGCCGACAGGAATTCCGAATCCTTGAGACTCGCGAGGTAGTTCGAGCCACAGGCCACCAGGTCGGCGCGCAGTCGCAGCAGGTTCGACATCACGGTGCGCAGCCGCGCTGAGTCCACGCCGGGCTTGCTCTGGAACACGTTGAGCTGCGCGAGGTGCCGCTCGAGCTCCTTCTGCACGTCGGCGCGCACGTCCGAGCGGGCGGCGATCGCCAAAATGTCGAGCAGGCTGCCCATGGCGGCGCGGCTGCCCCACTGGCTCTGCATTTCGTTGTGGTAGAGCGCCTGGCTGTAGAGGAAGTCGAGGCGCAGGAAGGTGCGCATCCGCTCGTTGAGCGGCTGCTCGAAAACCAGCGGGGCGGCTTCCGCCTCCGGGGCTCGTTGCTGGGCTTCCTCGGCCATCGGGCTATTCTGCGCGACCCCGGCGGCTTCCGTAAACCGATCCGGCCGGCCGTCCTCGTCGTCGACGTTCATGTGGCGGCGCCTTCTGCTTGCGCTGCCGCGGCCGACAGATACCGGCGATGGAGCTTTTCGACCTGGTTGCGCAGCGTGGCGAGGTCGCCGTCGTTGCGAACCACGTCGTCGGCCACCGCGAGGCGCTTCTCGCGCGAGGCCTGCGCCGCCAGCATGCGTTCGGCCTGCGCGCGCGTCATGCCGTCGCGCGCCTGCAGCCTGGCGAGCTGCAGTTCCGGCTGGCAGTCCACGACCAGCACGCGGTCGAAGCGGTCGGCGCCGCCGGTTTCCACCAGCAGTGGAATCGCGACGATCACGTACTTGCCGGTGGCCGTTTCGCAACGCAGGTCGGTGAGCTCGCGGATCGCAGGATGCGTGAGCTGCTCGAGCCACTGTCTTTCCGCGGGACTCGCGAACACCAGATCGCGCAGCGCCGCGCGATCCAGGCTGCCGTCCTCCTGCAACACCTGGAGCCCGAAATGCGCCGCGATCTGCGGCAGCAACGGTGAGCCGGGGGCCACCACCTCGCGCGCGAGCAGGTCGGTGTCGACGATGCTGGCGCCCAGCGCGGCGAACAGATTCGCGACCGTGCTCTTGCCGCAGGCGATGCCGCCGGTGAGTCCCACGCGGAAGCGGCGCGCCACCGCTCAGCCCTGGCCGAAGAAGGCGAAGTAACGGGTGGCAAGCTCGTGGCCCACGGTCAGCGTCAGCCAGCCCGCCAGCGCCAGGAAGGGGCCGAAGGCGATCTGCATGTCGCGGCCCTTGCGCTGGCGGATCATCACGATGATGCCGATGACCGCTCCGACGCCCGAGGAGATCAGCAGAATGGGCAACAGCATCTGCCAGCCCATCCAGGCGCCGAGCGCTGCGAACAGCTTGAAATCGCCGTAACCCATGCCTTCCTTGCCGGTCAGCAACTTGAACGCCCAATAGACGCTCCAGAGGAACAGGTAGCCGCCCACCGCTCCGATGATGCTGTCGCGTGGCGTCACTGGCGCGGCGCCGTCACTCCACGCCGGATGCGAGAGGCTCACCAGCAGGCCCAGCCACAGCAGCGGATAGGTCAGCTGGTCGGGCAGGAACTGCGTATCGAAGTCGATCATCGTGAGCGCGATGAGGAACCAGGTGAACAGCAGCGCCGCGAGGCACTCCAGCCCGAATCCGAAGTGCCAGGCGACGTAGCCCGACAGCAGGCCGGTCGCCAGCTCGACCAGCGGGTATCGCGGACTGATGCGCGCGCCGCAGTTGGCACATCGGCCGCGCAGCGCCAGCCAGCTCACGACCGGGATGTTCTGCAGTGCGGTGATCGGCGCCCGACAGTGCGGGCAGGCGGAGCGCGGCACCACCAGGTTGTAGGGCGCCGGCTTGGCCCGCCCGGATGCCTCGCCCGGCTCCGCGCCGAACATCTCGAGGGTCGCCTGCGTGGGCAGGGTCTCTTCGAACGCGAGCGGATCATCGGCAGCCGCGAGGGCCGCGCACTCGGCGCGCAGCTCGTCGTCCATCATGATGGGCACGCGGTGGATGACCACGTTCAGGAAGCTGCCGATCAACAGTCCCAGCGCCACGCAGCAGCCGACGAACAGCAACGGAGTCGTCGCCAGGGTGGTGAAGAAGCCGAGCTGCTGCGGATCGCTCATGGTGTTCCTGACAGAAAAACGCCGCGCAGGGCGCGGCGTTTCCCTGGCTTGTTGTTCGGCCTGACCGTTATACCACCGCGCCCAGCTTGAAGATGGGCAGGTACATGGCGATCACGAGGCTGCCGACCAGGATGCCGAGGATGGCCATGATGAGCGGCTCGAGCAGCGAGGACATGCTGTCCACTGCATTGTCGACTTCCGCTTCGTAGAACGTGGCCACCTTGCCGGACATGGCGTCGAGCGCGCCCGCTTCCTCACCGACCGCGATCATCTGGATGACCATGTTCGGGAACAGGCCGGTGTTTTCCATGGCGCGCTGCAGGCGCTGGCCGGTGGCCACCTCGTCGCGCATCTTGAGCACCGCGTTCTCGAACACGATGTTGCCGGTGGCCCCGGCGACCGACTCCAGCGCTTCGACCAGCGGCACGCCGGCGGCGAACATGGTCGACAGCGTGCGCGCGAAGCGCGCGATGGCCGACTTGTAGAGAATGGGCCCGAGGATCGGGAACTTGAGCGTGGCGCGATCCAGGAACTCGCGCATCGCCCTGGAGCGCTTCTTGAAATACATGAACAGGTAGATCGCGGCACCCACCGCTCCGAAAAAGATGTACCAGTTGTCCTGCAGCCAGCGCGACATGTCGATGACGAGTTGCGTGAACGCCGGCAAGTCGGCGCCGAATCCCTTGAACAGCGACTCGAACTGCGGGATCACGAACAGCAGCAGGATCACCGTCACGACCACGGCGACCACCATGACCGCGGCCGGATAGAAGAGCGCCTTCTTCACCTTCTTCTTCAGCGCCTCGGTCTTCTCCTTGTACGTGGCGATCTTGTCGAGCAGCGTTTCCAGCGCACCGGCCTGTTCGCCGGCTTCGACCAGGTTCACGTAGAGGTCGTCGAAGTGCAGCGGGTGCTTGGCGAGCGCTTCGTGCAGCGAGGTACCGCCTTCGACGTCCGCCTTGATGTCGAGGATCAGCCGCTGCATGGCCGGCTTGTCGTTGCCGTTGCCGACGATCTCGAAGGACTGCACC
>DASTHJ010000002.1:0-16679 GCA_035718265.1 Steroidobacteraceae bacterium
GAGGACATCCAGCGGCTGGCCTGGCGCATCTATCCCTACGTGGCATCCGAGCTTTTCCTGCGCTGGCGCGAGGAGGAGCTGGCGCGCGTCGTGGATGGCGTGCTTGCTGCGCTGGCCAAGCTTGGTGTGCTGCAGCCGAACGAGGACCGCTCGGCCTGGATGCGCCCGCTCCCCGACTCGCCGGCGGCCCTGCAGCTGTCGATGCTCGCGCAGGCCACGATCCAGACCATCGAGCGCTACTACCTGGCCATCTCGCTGCTGCTGCGGGCGGGCAGCGGCGTCATGACCCAGAAGGCGCTGGAGGAGGACTGCCAGCTCGCGGCCCAGCGCATCAACATGCTGTACGGCTTCGAGTCGCCCGAGTTCTTCGACCGCGCGCTGTTCGCGAATTTCATCGATTTGCTGCGCGAACGCGGCGTGATCCGGGCCGGCACCGGTGGAAACCTCGAATTCGACGAAGTCCTGGTGCGCGTCGCGGCCGACGCGCAGCTGGTGCTGTCCGAGCAGATCCGCCACAGCATCCTGCAGGTCACCAAGGTCTAGACAGGGTAGACCCTAGATTTCCCTGTAAAGCCCGCTGCTATACTCGCGCGCAACACGTCCGCACCAGGCGTCCGCGAGGGGAGGCAGCGGTGCGGCAATTCAAAAACGATCTGGACAAGCGGTAAGTCTGCTCTTGCCTCGTCACTCGCAGCGGTTCCGCGGTCTGCTGGGGAAGTTAATGAGTAACGATCAGATCCGGCGATGCGTGCTGCGTTCGCTTCCGATCGTCGCGGCGTTGGGTCTCGCGTCGCCCGCGGCATACGCCGTGGATTTCCAGAACGACGATGGAACGTTCACCGGCAGCTGGGACACGACCCTCACCTACGGACAGGCCTGGCGCATCGAATCCCGGGATTGCCGCCTGATCGCCATCGCCGACGGCGGCTGCGGCCGTTCGCCCAACATTGACGACGGCAACCTCAACTACGACACGGACATGTACTCGCGGGCGCTCAAGGCGCTCACCGAGGTTTCGCTGAACTACCGCGGCTTCGGCGGCTTCGTGCGCGCCTCCGCGCTGTACGACGATGCGGCCGCGGACACCCAGCGCACCGAGCTCACCGGCAAATCCAAGGACCTGGTGGAAAGCTACGTGCGACTGCTGGACGCCTTCGTCTACGGCAGGTTCGACCTCGGCAGCATGCCGGCGGAGCTGCGCCTGGGACGCCAGGCCGTGAGCTGGGGCGAGAGCACGTTCATCCAGAACGGCATCAACGTCATCAACCACTTCGACGTGTCGGCGCTGCGTGTACCGGGAGCGGAGCTCAAGGAAGCGTTCCTGCCGCAGGAGATGGTCAACTTCAGCGTGCAGTTCACCGACAATTTCTCGGCGCAGGCTATCTACATCACCGACTGGAACGCGACCGTGCCGGAACCGGTCGGCTCGTATTTCAGCAACAACGACTTCGCGGTCACCGGCGGCAGCAAGGTGGTGCTGGGTTTTGGCTCGTTCTCCGACCAGGGCGTGGACTTCAGCAGCGTCGGCGGTCCGTTCATCGAGAACTTCCAGACCGTCAACCGCCTGCCGACCCGCAAGCCCTCGGACAGCGGGCAGTATGGCTTCAACCTCAAGTACTTCGCGCCCAACTTCAACAACGGCACGGAATTCGGCTTGTTCTTCCTGAACTACCACAGCCGCCTGCCGCTGATCTCCGGCCAGACGGGCACGCAGCGCGGCCTCGGCAACGCCTTCGGCGCGCTGAATGCCGTGGGCGCCGCCGCCCAGGGCCTGGCGGCCGGCCTGCCGATCGACGCGGCGATCGCCACCGCCGCGCAACTCGGCGTGGCGCGCTCGGCGGCCGCCGGCGGCGACCTGGATCTGGCCACCGCCATGGGATATGCCTCGATCGGCGCCAACACGCAGCTGCAACGCGGCGACGTGACGGCGCAGGCCGGCAACATCGCCACGCACGAATACGCGCTGACCGCGGGCTACTACACGGAGTACCCGGAGGACATCAAGCTCATCGGCCTGTCGTTCAACACCCAGCTGCAGTGGGGTGGCATCGCCCTGCAGGGCGAAGTGGCGTATCGGCAGGACGTGCCGCTGCAGTTCGACGACGTCGAGGTGCTGTTCGCCGCGCTGACGCCGTTCGAGCAGGGGCTGGCGACGCTGCGTAATACGCCGCTGCCCACCACCTGTCCGGAAGGCAACCCCGCCGCCTCCACGCTCACGCATTGCGGACAGCTGGGCGGCTTCGGGCTCGACGAGCGGGTGCAGGGCTGGGGCCTGTACGACACCTACCAGGTGCAATTCACGGCCACCAAGACGTTCGCGAACGTGTTCGGTGCCTCGCAGCTGGTGGTGCTCGGCGAAGCCGGCCTCACGCACGTGCAGGACATGCCGGACAAGCTCACCGGCGGGCCGAACGGCCGCGGCCTGCGCTTCAACGGACCGGCCACCAACGTCAGCGGCAACTACGAGCTGCGCGGGCGTCACTGCCCGACGCTGTCGGCGGCCGACTGCCTGGCGCTGAACCTGGTCGAACCGCAGAACCGCTTCGCGGATGCCACCTCGTACGGCTATCGCGTGGCCGGCCGGCTCGAGTACCCCGGCCTGATGGGCGCCTGGAACGTGCTGCCCCGATTCAGCTGGCAGCACGACGTGAAAGGCACCACGCCGGGACCCGGCGGCAATTTCGTCGAAGGGCGCTATGGACTGACGCTGGGTGTGGCCGCGAACCTCCGGGCCACCTGGGAAGTCGATATGTCGTGGACCAAGTTCGGCGGCGCCGGCCGGTTCAACGACATCAACGACCGCGATTACGTCGCGGCCACGCTCAAGTACTCGTTCTGAACGCATCGAGGGGAAACTCATGATCCGGAAATCACTGCTGCCCTGTCTCTCGATGCTGGCGGGCATGATGATCGGCGCGCCGGCGATGGCCGCGATTTCGGCCGCCGAGGCCGCCAAGCTGGGCGCGGAGCTCACGCCGCTGGGTGCCGAGAAGGCCGGCAATGCGGATGGCTCGATTCCCGCGTGGGACGGCGGCATCACCTCGGCCGCGCAGGCCGGCATCAGCAACTTCCGTTCGGGCCAGCACCACCCCGATCCGTTCGCGAACGACAAGCCGCTGTACACGGTCACGGCCGCCAACATGGGGCAGTACGCCGACAAGCTGACCGAGGGCCACAAGAAGCTGCTGCAGACCTACCGCAACACCTTCAAGATGATCGTGTACCCCACGCATCGCAGCGCCGCGGCTCCGCAGCGCATCTATGACGCCACCAAGCGCATCGCCACGACGGCGGAGCTCGCCAAGGGCGGCAACGGCGTCGTCAATGCGGGCGAGGGCATCCCGTTTCCCATTCCGAAGTCCGGCGTCGAGGTGTTCTGGAACCACGTGCTGCGCTATCGCGGCGACGTCATCGTGCGCAACATCGGCCAGGCGCCGGTGACCGCCTCGGGCGACTACACCATGGTGAAGTTCCGCGACGAGACCATGGTGGCGTACAGCCTGCCGGGCGCCCGTTCGGACAATCTGAACAACACCATCGCGTATTTCATCCAGGAGACCGTCGCGCCCGCGCGGCTCGCCGGCGAAGTGCTGCTGGTGCAGGAGACGCTGGATCAGTCCGTCGAGAATCGCCGCGCCTGGGTCTACAACCCGGGCCAGCGCCGCGTGCGCCGCGCGCCGAACGTCGCCTTCGACAACCCGGGCACGAACTCCGACAACCTGCGCACCTCGGACCAGTTCGACATGTACAACGGCTCGCCCGAGCGCTACGACTGGACGCTGGTGGGCAAGAAAGAAATGCTGGTGCCGTACAACAGTTACAAATTGGGCTCCAACACGCTGAAGTACAGCGACATCCTCAAGAAGAACCACATCAACTCAGACCTGGCGCGCTACGAACTGCACCGCGTGTGGGTCGTGGATTCGAAGCTCAAGCCCGGCAAGAGCCACCTGTACAGCCGGCGCACACTGTACGTGGACGAGGACAGCTGGCAGATCCTGGCGGTCGATTGCTATGACAGCCGCGGGCAGCTGTATCGCGTGCAGGAAGGCCACGTGATCAATTTCTACGAAGTGCCGGCGCTGTGGACGATCCTCGAGACCGTCTACGACCTGAGCAACGGACGGTACCTCGCGCTGGGCCTCGACAACGAGGAGCCGCGCAGCCGCGACTTCTCGCAGAAGCGCACCGTGGCCGACTACCAGCCGTCGGCGCTGCAACGTCGCGGCGTGCGTTGAACGGCTAGTTCGCCGGAGAACGCATGAGGCGTGGCATCTGCCTCGTTCTGTTTGCGGCAATACTCGACGGCAGCGCGACGGCCCAGGTCTCTGCGAACGACGAAGCCAACAAGCCGGCCGAGATCGAGCCGCTGGCCGCGAATTCATTGCTGCTCGATCTCGCGATGGCGGGCCCACGCATCGTGGCGGTCGGCGAACGCGGCCACGTGCTGCTCTCGGACGACCAGGGCGCCACCTGGCGACAGGCGAAGAGCGTGCCCACGCGCACCATGCTCACGGCGGTGTTCTTCGCGGACGAATCCTGTGGCTGGGCCGTGGGCCACGACGAGACCATCCTCAACACCGTCGACGGCGGCGAGACCTGGACGCGCTCGCATTTCGCGCCCGAGACCCAGCAGCCGCTGCTCGACCTGTGGTTCGCGAATCGCATCAGCGGCATCGCCGTCGGCGCGTATGGCGCCTACCTCACGACCAATGACGGCGGCCGGCACTGGGCGAGCGCCAAGTTCGCGCCGCCGCCTGCCAGGACTCCGATGCACGACGGCGAGGTGGCGCCCGAGGAAGGCGATCTTCCGCCCGACTACCACCTGAATCGCATCGTCGGCGTGGGCAACCGGCTGTACATCGCGGCCGAGGGCGGGCAGCTCTATCGCTCGGACGACCGCGGCGCGACCTGGCGCGTGCTGCCGTCGCCGTACGAGGGCAGCTTCTTCGGCCTGCTGCCGATCCGCGGCGAAGGCTTGCTGGCATTCGGACTGCGCGGGCACCTGTACAAATCGGCCGATGCGGGCGAGACCTGGGCACAGCTCGAGACGCACACCACGGCCATGCTGACCGATGGCATCGCCATCAACGACCTGCGGGTCGTCATCAGCGGGCTGGCGGGCGTCATGCTGGTCTCCGGGGACGGCGGTGAGAGCTTTCGCCTGATCCAGCAGGACGATCGCAAGGGACTGTCGGCGCTGCTTCCCGGCCCGCCGGGTTACGTGATCGTCGCGGGCGAGGGTGGTGTACGCCGGTTGTCGGCGGAGACACGCGGAGCGGCGGGCTACTGATGGCCGGTCATCACATCGAGCGCCCCGACTCGAAGGTCGCGCTGACCCTCGAGAAGGTCATCTTCGGCCACCGGCTGGTCATCGTCATCGCGTTCGCGCTGATCACGATCGCGCTCGGCATCGTGGCGGCGCGCGGCCTGCGGATCGACGCCTCGTTCACGAAGCAGCTGCCGCTCGAGCACGAGTACATGCAGACCTTCCTGAAGCACCAGGGCGAGTTCGGCAGCGCCAACCGCGTGCTGATCGCGCTCATCGCGCGCGACGGCAACATGTTCCAGGCGGGCTTCTTCGACGCGCTCAAGAAGGCCACCGACGAAGTGCTGGTCATGGACGGCATCGACCGCACGCGCGTGCAGTCGCTGTTCACGCCCAACGTGCGCTACATGGAAGTGGTCGAGGGCGGCATCGAGGCCGGCAACGTCGTGGACGCGGAATTCCTGCCCACGCCCGAGGCGCTCGAGCAGGTGCGCGAGAACATCCTCAAGGCCGGAATCCGCGGCCGGCTGGTGGCCAACGATTTCTCCGGCGCGCTGATCTCGGCGGTGGTGCTGGAGAAGGACGCCACCGGCAAGCCCATCGATCCGATCGCCGTGGCGCACGCGCTCGAGACCCGGGTGCGCGACCAGATCCAGAACGACGCGGTGCTGGTGCAGGCGCAAGGGTCCGGCGTCGACGTCCACATGATCGGTTTCGCGAAAGTGGTCGGCGACATCGCCGACGGCGCGAGCTCGGTGGCGTCGTTCGCCATCATCACCATCCTGCTGACACTGCTCGCGGTCTGGTACTACGTGCAGTCCTTCAAGGTGGCCGTGGTGCCCATCGTCTGCTCGATCATCGCGGTCGTCTGGCAGCTCGGCACGCTGGTCATGCTCGGCTTCGGCATCGATCCGCTGGGGCTGCTGGTGCCGTTCCTGATCTTCGCGATCGGCGTGTCGCACGGCGTGCAGAAGATCAGCGCCGTCAAGGAAGCCGCCGTGGCCGGCTCTTCGTCGATGGACGCGGCCCGGCAGACCTTCCGCCAGCTGCTCATGCCGGCGGTGATCGCGCTGCTCGCCGACCTGGTGGGCTTCATCACCATCCTGCTGATCCCGGTGCGCGTCGTGCAGGAGATGGCGATCACCGCGAGCATCGGCGTCGCCATCGTGATCCTCACCGACCTGGTGCTGCTGCCGGTGCTGGTCTCCTGGGTGAAATGGGACGAGCGCTACAAGGCGCGCGTCGAGAGGCGCCAGGAGCAGCTCGCCGCGTACTGGAAACGCCTGGCGCGCATCACCGAGCGCGGGCCGGCGCTCGTCATCATCGTGTGCGCGGCGTTGCTGGCGGTGTTCGGCGTCTGGAAGGGCCGGCAGACGCCGATCGGCGACACGCAGAGCGGCGTGCCGGAGCTGCGTCCCGATTCGCGTTACAACCAGGACAGCGACATCATCACCAGCAAGTTCTCGATCGGCGTCGACATCCTGAACGTGATCGTCGAATCGCAGCAGCCGATCTGCACCAGCTACGAGCTCATGCAGGCGGTGGACAATTTCTCTTGGAAGATGCGCAACGTCGATGGCGTGCAGGAAGTGATGTCGCTGCCCATCGTCGCCAAGGTGGCGATCGCCGGGTGGAACGAAGGCAGTCTCAAGTGGCGCAACATCCCGCGCGAGCCGCACCAGCTTGCGCAATCGACGCGCTACATCGAGACCAGCACCGGGCTGCTGAACGCGGATTGCAACGTCGTGCCGGTCATGATCTTCCTGCGCGACCACAAGGCCGAGACCATCAAGCGCGTGGTCGCGGAGGTGAAGGCCTGGCGCACGCTCAACACCTACGAGGGCGCCACGTTCAATCTCGCCACCGGCAACGTGGGCGTCATGGCGGCGACCAATGAAGAAGTGGAGGCCAAGGAATATCCGATCCTCGGCTGGGTGTTCGCGGCCGTGATCCTGATGTGCCTGCTCACGTTCCGCAGCCTCCTGGGCACGGTGCTGGTGTTCCTGCCGCTGGCGCTGGTGTCGGTGCTGGTTTACGCGGTCATGGCCATCGTCGGCATCGGGCTCAAGGTGAACACGCTGCCCATGGTGGCGCTGGGTGCCGGCATCGGCGTCGACTACGGCATCTATCTCTGGAGCCGCATGCAGGAGTACCTCGAGTCCGGCGACAGCGTGCACGATGCCTATCTCAAGACCATGCGCGTGACCGGCGCCAGCATCATCTTCACCGGCATCACGCTCGCCATCGGCGTCGTGACCTGGGTGTTCTCGCAGCTGCAGTTCCAGGCCGACATCGGCATCATGCTCACGTTCATGTTCTTCGTGAACATGCTGGGTGCCATCATCCTGCTGCCCGCACTCGCCGCCTGGTTCGTGCGACGAAAAATGGGGACATTCACCGATTCCTAGCAAAAGGGGACAGACCTCCCATGACAGTCCGCAAGCGCATTCCGAGAATCGCCGCGAGGTCTGACCCCTTTTGCCCGCGACGCGGCCACTCGGGGAATGTCCCCATTTTTCTTCCCCCACCCGGCACCTCTTCGTGACCCCGGAAGAGTTCCGCCGCGCCGGCCACGAGCTGGTCGATTTCATCGCCGACTACCGCGTGCGCGCGGCGCGTGGCGAATTCCCGGTCATGTCGCGCGTCGCGCCGGGCAGCCTGCGGCAGGCTCTGCCCAAAGCGCCGCCGACAGATCCCGAGCCCTTCGAAGCCATCCGGCGCGACCTCGACGCGCTGATCCTCCCGGCCTGCACGCACTGGCAGGACCCCCGCTTCCACGGCTACTTCCCCTCGAACGGCCTGCCCGCCGCGGTACTGGGCGACCTGGTGAGCACGGGCCTCGGCCAGCTGGGCCTCAACTGGCAGGCCAGCCCCGCGCTCACCGAGCTCGAAGAAGTCACGCTCGACTGGTGGCGGCAGCTGCTCGGCCTGTCCCCGGCCTGGTCGGGCGTGATCCAGGACACGGCCTCGACGGCGACCTTCGTCGCGCTGGTCTGCGCGCGCGAGCGCGCGACGCGTTTCGCTGCCGTGCGCGGCGGCCTGCAAGGCGAGCCGCGCCCGCTGATGGTGTACGTGTCCTCGCAGGCGCACAGCTCGGTGGCGAAGGCCGCCATGCTGGCGGGGTTCGGCACTGAAAACCTGCGCAGCATCCCGGTCGACGAGAATTTCGACCTTCGGCCCGAGGCGCTCGAGCGCGCGATCGCCGAGGACCTCTCCGCGGACCGTCTGCCCTGCGCCATCGTGGCCACCACCGGCACCACCGCGACCACGGCCTTCGATTCCCTCGAGGACGCCGCGCGCATCGCGCAGGGCGCCGGAGCCTGGCTGCACGTCGACGCGGCCATGGCCGGGTCCGCCATGATCCTGCCCGAGTGCCGGCCCCTCTGGTCGGGCATCGAGGCGGCGGATTCGCTGGTGGTCAATCCCCACAAGTGGCTCGGCGTGTCGTTCGACTGCTCTACCTACTACGTGCGCGATCCGCAGCTGCTGGTGCGCGTGATGTCCACCAACCCGAGCTACCTGCAGACGGCGGCCGACGGCCAGGTGAAGAACTACCGCGACTGGGGCATCCCGCTCGGCCGGCGCATGCGCGCGCTCAAGCTGTGGTTCGTGCTGCGCGAGCAGGGCACGGCGCAGCTGCAGGCCCGCATTCGCCGCGATCTCGAGAATGCCCGCTGGCTGGCCGAGGAAATCCGTCGCGCGCCCGACTGGAAGATCCTCGCCCCCGTGCGGCTGCAGACGCTGGTGGTGCGGCACGAACCGCCGGGCCTCGATGCGGCGGCACTGGATGCCCACACGCAGGCCTGGGCGCGCGCCGTGAACGAATCCGGCGAAGCCTATCTGACGCCGGCGCTCATCGAGGGCCGCTGGGCCGTGCGCGTATCCATCGGCGCCACGGCCACCGAGCGCCCGCACCTCGCGGACCTGTGGCGCCTGATGCGCCAAAACGCGGGTGGATAGCGGACCGGCTCGCGTGCCGCGTCCTGATAGAGTGCGCCCCGGCAGGAGGTCGATCGTGAAGCAGCGAACCTGGCAGATTCTCGTCTCCGTGGCGGCGCTGGCCTGCAGCGCAATCGCGTCCCCGCAGTCCGCGGCGCCGGACGTGAAGATCGAAACCGTGAACGTCGCGCCCGGCATCTACGTGCTGTTCGGTCGCGGCGGCAACATCGGCCTGACGGTCGGCAAGGATGGCGCCGCGATCATCGACGACCAGTTCGCCGACATGGTGCCGAAGGTCCGCGCCGCCGTGGCGCTGCTCTCGGAAACGCCGGTGCGCTTCGTGATCAACACGCACCTGCACGGCGATCACACCGGCGGCAACGACGCGTTCGGCGCGGCCGGCGCGGTCATCATCGCGCACGACAACGTGCGCAAGTTCCTGGGTTCCGACCAGGTGAACCCGTCGACCAATGCGCCCATCCCGGCGCGCGCGCCGGCCGCGCTGCCGGTCATCACCTTTGCCGATTCGGCGACCCTGCACTTCAACGACGACGACCTGGAGTTCACGCACCTGGCGAACGCGCACACCGCGACGGACATCGTGGTCCGCTTCCGCAAGGCGAACGTGGTGCACATGGGCGACTGCTTCACCGGCGGATTCCCATTCATCGACCGCAACACCGGCGGCACGCTCGACGGCCTGATCCGCGGCCAGGAGACGGTGCTCGCCGGCATCGACGGCGACACCAGGCTGATTCGCGGCCACGGTCCGCTCGGCAACAAGGCGGAGCTGCAGGCCTATCACGACATGCTCGTCGTGGTGCGGGATCGCATCGCGAAGCTCGTGAAGGCGGGCAGGAGCCAGCAGCAGGTGGTCGAGGCACGGCCGACCCGGGAATTCGAGGAGAAGTACGGCGGCGCGAACTTCAATGCGGCGGAGTGGATCGGCCGGGCGTACGTCGACCAGAAGGCCGCGCTGGCCACGCGTCGCAGGTAGCTGGCGACCTCGCGCCCTTCCTCCAAACCCTGCCCGCGGCGGGAATCGTCGGCCGCGGCAACTAGTTCGGCCGGTCGGCGCGACATAACACCGCGTCGCTCGGGCTTTTCGCACAGCCCCTGACAACTGGTGGTCCGGGACTATAGACAGGAGCGCGCGTCGTGGAGAAAGTGGCCGCGCGTTCGTGAAGACGCGGGACACACACATGAAGAACCCGGGGAACGGTGCAAAGTTGTTAGATCTGGCGTACACGCCGGAAGCCGAAGCCATGCTCGACGAACTCGAGCGCAGCGGCCAGTTCCGCGTCGGCCTGGAAGCCGAGATGGACGACGACGGCGAGGCGCCGGCCAGCAACGAATACTCCTGGGGTCGCGGTTCGGGCAACGTCACGATCCACGACTGGTGGACCTCGACCGGCGTCGTGTTGCGCATCGGACCGGGCATCGCCCACGCCGACCTCGTGCTGGCGCGCGTCGACGACTCGCTGCTGGTGCGCACCCAGGACGGCCTCGATCGCGTGCTGCTCGAGGGCTACCTGGGACTCATCCCCGACGCATCGACGCTGCGCGTCGTCTTCAACGACGGCAGCGAGTGGCACGGCGCGGAGCTGGTGTCGCGGATCGCCGCCGACCTGCGCCCGGTCGACTAGCCGTAAGGGTCGAAGTCGAAATAGGCGACCGGCTTCGCCGTCTCCGTATCGATCAGCACCGTCCAGAACTCGAGCACGTAGTGGATCGGCAGCCACCGCAGCCGTTCCGGCGGGACGCCGGATTCGGCGACCGCCTCATCGAGCAGCGGCTTCGATTCGGGAAAGGATTTCACCAGCGTTTCCAGGGGCTTGCCGCGTTGCAGGATGCGCTCCCGCTCGCTTTCGTAGGGCACGTAGAAGCGCGGCCTGTATTGCGTGTCGTTGCCGTTCAAGGCTTCGAACAGCGCGTCGCTGCGGTCTTCGGGCGGCACGTGCACGGCGACCAGGCGCGGTCCGCCGAGCGGCAGGCGCTCGTATCCGGGCGCGGCCGCCGCCAGCTCCTTCTCCCTGATGTCGCCCGCCGAGACGACCTCGAAGCGGTCGGAATTGAACGCCAGGTACACGGGCCGCGTGTCCGCGACGATGTACACGCCATAGAGCATGGCCGCGAGCTGCACGGCGCCGATCACGCAGTAGTCGAAGACCAGCTTGCCGCGTGACTTGCGCGAGTTGTAGACCACCAGCGAGAGCAGCGGGCCAAGGGCGAGGTCGCATCCCACGACGAGCTGGAACAGCCCGGTGCCGCCTACCAGGGTCTGGAAGGGGTCGGGATACCACACCAGGAAGATCAGCGCCGCCGCGCAGGCGGCCAGCGCCAGGGTCAAGGCAAAGTGAATCGCAAAAGCGACGAACTTCTCGCGCCAGTTGATCACGTCGAAACCTCAGTCGTTGAAGCGGACCCGGCCTCGCAATCGCTTGGTCTTCTGCGTTCGCGCCTTCTTCTCGAGGCGTCGCTCGCGCGAGGCGAGCGTCGGCCTGGTGGCGTGGCGCTTGCGAGGCGTGATCAGCGCCCTGCGCACCAGGTCCAGCAGACGATGTTCCGCGCTGCGCCGGTTCTGCTCCTGGCTGCGCGACTCGCGCGCCACGATCAGCAGCTCGTCGGCGTCCGTCATGCGCTGTCCGGCCAGTACCCGCAGCCGGGCCTTGACGTCGTCGCGCAACGTCGTGTTCCTGCCGAGCAGGAACCGCAGCTGCACCGCGGAGGCGACCTTGTTCACGTTCTGGCCCCCCGGACCCGAGGAGCGTACGAAGGTCACTTCGAGGTCGCCGTCCGGTATTTCAATGCCTGGCCTGACCGAAAGACTCACGACTGCGTCACACGGACGTCATGCTGCTGCACGGGAATCGTGATGCCGTGCTTCTTGAACAGACGCCAGATCTCGCGGTTCACGTCCGAGCGCACGTTGTTCACGCCGTTCATCGGGTCGCGGATCCAGAAGCGTACCTCGACGCGCATGCCGTAGTTCTCGAAGCTCATGAGTCGCGAGACCGGACCCGGGTCCTTGAGGATGCGCGGATGGTTCGCGGCGGCATCGATCAGCACCTGCAGCGCCAGCTCCGGGTCGTCGCTGAAGCTGATCATCACCGGCAGGCGGATGCGCACGCGCTGGTCGGAGTAGCTCCAGTTCACGACCTGGTTGTTGATGAAGTGCTGGTTCGGCACCAGCGTCTCCACGCCGTCACGGTCGCGGATCACGATGTAGCGGCCGCGCAGCTCCTGCACCCAGCCGAAGTTCTCGCTGCTGGTGCCGGTGGTGCCGGTGAAGCTGATGACGTCGCCGGGCTTGATCGACTTGTCCATCAGCAGCACGAAGCCCGAGACGAAATTGCTGGCGATGGTCTGCAGGCCGAAGCCGAGGCCGATGCCGATCGCGCCGGTCAGCACCGTCAGGGCCGTGAGGTCCACGCCGGAGGCGTTGATGCCGAGCAGCACGCCAAGCGCCAGCAGCCCGAAGGTCGAGAACTTGGAGATGCCGATGCGCGTGGAGATCGCGATGCCTTCCAGCTTCATGACGCGCCGTTCGATGGTGCGTGCGATCAGGCTCGTGACCACGAGGAAGCCGGCGATGACCACGAAGCCCTTGAGCAGCGCCCAGAGGCTGAAATGCGCCTTGCCCGGGAGCAGGTCGATGCTGTCGAGCGTGCGCTCGATGCCGAGGAACCAGCCGAGCACCTGGAAGGAGATCGCGATCCAGATCAGGAACGTCAGCCGCAGCTCCCAGGAGCGGACCCAGCTGTTCGGGCCCAGCGACACGGAAAAGGCGTGCACGCCGATCCGCACCAGCACCAGCACCGTGACCAGGTCCATCGCGACGTCGATCAGCTCGACGCGCAGGCCGGCAGTGGCGAACAGCGCGCGCAGCCCGAGGATCAGCACCAGCGCCAGGAAGGAAGGCGCGATCACCATGCCGGCGATGACCATGCGGCGCGACCAGCGGCCGGTATCGGCGCGGTCGGCCAGCCGCCGCAGCCAGCGCTTGACGTAGTGCGCGAGCGCCGTGGCCAGCAGCCCCGCCATCACCAGGGCGATGACCTCGGCCATGACTTCCGGTGTGGTGAGCTGCTCGAAAAGCTTCTTCACGAGTCCTGCTTCACGTAGAGACCGCCGCCCGTCAGGCGTTGAGATCCGGGATCAGCTCACTCTCGAGGCGGGTGATCTGGTCCTTGAGGATGAGCTTGCGCTTCTTGAGGCGCTTGAGCTGCAGCTGGTCGGTCTGGAAGTCCAGCGACAGCCGCGCGATGACCTCGTCGAGGTCGCGGTGCGCGATGCGCAGCTCCCTCAGCTTTTCCACGTTCTTGAAAAGCTCGCGATCGACGTTGTCCTGATCTTCGATTTCAGACATCGGGAGCTGTCAACTGAGTAGGTCGGTGACCGGCTCTAGGCCGTCCGCAAGCTTAAGCCACCGGCCGAGGGGATTCCACGGCACGGCCGGATCGTGGAAGTCCGATCCCATGGAAGCGCGCAGCTTGAACCGCCGACATAACGAGGCAATCCGCTGCGCGTCGTTGGGACTCATGCCGGCCATGCTGGCCTCCAGCGCGGCACCACCGTGCTGCACGAACGCGGCGGCGAGCTCGCGCAGTTGCCCGGCGGAAAACCGGTACCGATGGGGATGCGCCAGGACGGCGATCGCGCCGCTGTCGCGCAGCACCGTCATCGCGGCTTCGAACGCCGGCCATTGCGCCGGCACGTGTCCGGGCGTGCCGCGATTCAGCCAGCGATCGAAGGCCTCCTGCGTGTCGCGGGCCTGTCCGCGCGCGACCAGCAGCCGCGCCAGGTGCAGGCGCGTCGGGGCGGCGCTGGCGCCGGCCGCGGCGGCCAGCTCCCGACCCGGCAGGCGGGCGCGCCGCTCGAGGCGTTCCCCGATCTCCGCGAGGCGCGCGCGGCGCCGCGCCAGCACGCCGTCGAGATGCGCCCGCAGGCGCGCGTGGTCCGCGTCGAATGCCAGGCCGACGATGTGAATAGTTTGGCCGCGCCAGGTGGCCGAGAGCTCGACGCCGGTGACGAAGCGGATGCCGGCGGCCTCGCAGGCCGCGCGCGCCTGCGCCAGGCCCGCGGTGGTGTCGTGATCCGTCAGCGCCAGCGTGCGCACGCCGCGCTCGCCGGCGCGCTCCACGAGCTGCGCGGGCGTCAGCACGCCATCGGAGAAATGGCTGTGCGTGTGGAAGTCCACGAGGGTTTCGGTGCCTGCATCCATTCAGGGGTCCGTATGATACGCGCCGCATGACATCCGCATCCCACTTCCGGCCGGACTGGTCGGCGATCGACACGGTCTGCCTGGACCTCGATGGCACGTTGCTGGACCAGGCCTACGACAATCACGTGTGGCGCGACCTCGTGCCGCAACGGTTCGCGGTGGCGCATTCCATGGACCTGCACGCGGCCTACGCGGAGATCGCGCGCCGCTTCGCCGAGCGCAGCGGGACGCTGGACTGGTACTGCATCGAATACTGGTCGAGGAACCTCGGCGTGGACATCGGCGCGCTGCACCGGGAGGTGCGCTCGCACGTCGCCTGGCTGCCGGGCGCGCAGCAATTCCTGGCGCGCGTGCGCGCGGCGGGCAAGCGGCTGCTGTTGCTGACCAATTCCCACCCGGTGGCGCTGGCCGTGAAGCACGAGCAGACCGGGGTGCTCGACCACATGGACGCCGCGGCCAGCTCGCACGAATTCGGCTACCCGAAGGAGGACGCCCGGTTCTGGCAGGCCGCCGTGCGGCGTTTCGGCTTCGATCCGGCGCGCAGCCTGTTCGCGGACGACAACTCGCGCATGCTCGAGGCGGCCCGCGCGGCGGGAATCCGCTGGGTGTTCGGCGTTCGCCACTGGGACACGCGCGGCTCGCGCCGCGAGCATCCCGCTCACCCGAGCGTAGATTGCGTCGCCGACCTGCTGGAAAGTAGTGCCGCGGAAGGGTCGTCGGGGTCCGACGCGCGACCCGCCTGATTCATCGTCCGCCCCGGCGCCGACCGCCGCCACCACCAGCTCGACGCCCACCGCCGCCGCCGCCGCGGCGCGGACCCCCCCGGCCGCCGCCATGACGCCCGCCATGGCGATGCTGGGGTCGCGGCCCGTCCTCGGGGTCCCACTCCTTGTACACCGGCGGCTTCAGGTCGTGCGCCAGCAACTCGGGCCGCACCGGGGACACCGGGATCTTGTGCGAGATGTAGTCCTCGATGTCCGGCAGCGACACCGCGTACTCCTCGCAGCCGAAGCTGATGGCATCGCCCTCGGCGCCGGCGCGCGCCGTGCGGCCGATGCGATGCACGTAGTCGGCGGCGTCCTGCGGCAAGTCGTAATTGAACACGTGGCTGACGTCGGGGATGTGCAGGCCGCGCGAGGCCACGTCGGTGGCGATCAGCACCTGCAGCTCGCCCGAGTGGAATTCGCGCATGAAGCGCAGCCGCTTCTTCTGCGGCACGTCGCCGGAGATCGCCTGGGCCTTGAAGCCGTTGGCGAGTAGATAGCCTTCGAGCCGCTCGGCGACCCGCTTGGTGTTGACGAACACCATGGTGCGGTGCGCGTCGAAGCTGCGCAGCAGGCCGATCAGCAGCGGCACCTTCTCCTCCATCGAGGGGAAGTAGATGAGCTGGCGCACGCGGTCCGCGGTCACGCGGTCGGGCTCGATGCGCACCAGTTCGGGATTGTTCATGTGCTCGTAGGCCAGCTCGAGCACGCGGTGCGAGAGCGTCGCCGAGAACAGCATGGACTGGCGCGCCTCCGGCTTGGGCAGGCGGCGCAGGATGAAGCGGATGTCGGCGATGAAGCCCAGGTCGAACATGCGGTCGGCCTCGTCGAGGACCACGGCCTGGGCGGAGCGCATGTCGAACACGTGTTGCTTGAAGTAGTCGATGACGCGCCCGGGGGTGCCGATCAGCACGTCGAGGCCGTCCTGCAGGGTCTTGCGTTGTTTTTCGTAGTCGACGCCCCCAAATACCACCCCGATCCTGAGTCCCGTGTGCCTGCCCAGTACCTGGGCGTCGTTGAAGATCTGTACGGCGAGCTCGCGCGTGGGCGCGAGGATCAGCGCGCGGATGCCCGTGGCGCTGCGGCCCGCGGGCGGCGGGTTGGTCAGCAGCCGCTGGAACAGCGCCACGAGGAACGCGGCGGTCTTGCCGGTGCCGGTCTGCGCCTGGCCCGCAACATCCTTGCCCGCGAGCGCAATCGGCAAGGTACTCGCCTGGACGGGTGTGGCGCGGACGAAACCCGCGTCATTGATGCCGCGGGCCACTTCTGGAACGAGATCGAGTGAATCGAACCGGAGCTCTGAAAGGTGTGTCTCTGTCATTAATTGCGATTGTTTTATGTACTGGCGTGATGTGGCGCTTGCAAATGCGTGGCGGACCAGTTACAAAATGGCCCCAAGACGCGGACTGCTCGAACGAGCCCAGAGCCGCAAATCCAAAGCTTCTTCAACCACTAGGTCAACTTACCTTTCAGGCCAATCTGG
>DASTHJ010000003.1:0-2230 GCA_035718265.1 Steroidobacteraceae bacterium
GGCCTCGCTGGGATATGGCCACGCGGGCTGGACGAAGGCGCTGGCCGACCAGGCCGCGCGCATGAACTTCCAGACCAACGCTGTGCCGATGGAAGTGCGCGCCCGCGCGGCGCAGAAGCTGCTGAAGTTCTCCAGGCTGCCCTTCGACAGCGTGTTCTGGATCAACTCCGGCGCCGAGGCCAACGAGAACGCCTTCAAGCTGGCGTTCAAGATGCGTCCCGGCCGCACGCACGTGGCGGCGGTGGAACACAGTTTCCATGGCCGCACCGCGGCCTGCGCTTCGACCACCTGGGGCGCGCCGCAGAAATGGTTCTTCCTGCCGCGCGCGCCGTTCGACGTGAGCTGGATCCGGCGCCGCGACGTTGCGGACATCGGCGCGCACGTCACGGAGAACACCGCCGCCGTGATCGTCGAGCCCGTGCAGGGCGTGGGCGGCGCCTACGACATGGGCCAGGAATTCCTGGCCGCGCTGCGTCGTCGCTGCGACGAGACCGGCGCGCTCTTGATCTTCGACGAGGTGCAGTGCGGCGTGGGCCGCTGCGGCACGCCGTTCGCGGCCAACTACTACGGCGTGATGCCGGACCTGATCACCACGGCCAAGGCGCTCGGCAACGGCTTCCCCGTGTCTGCCGTGCTGCTGACGCCGCCGATCACGGCCGCGCTCAGGATGGAAAACCTCGGCACCACGTTCGGCGGCGGACCGATGGCCTGCGCCGTGGCCGAGGCGACCATCGACGCCATCGAGAAGGAGAATCTGCTCGAGAACGTCACGCGCGTCTCGGCCTGGCTGCGCAAGACCTGCAAGGTCGGCCCGGTGGTCGATTTCCAGGGACTGGGTTTCCTGCACGGCCTGCGTCTCGATCGCCCCGCCAAGGACGTGCAGAAAGCGCTGCTGGCGAAGGACATCCTCACCGG
The DNA here is from genome assembly GCA_035718265.1 of Steroidobacteraceae bacterium. Taxonomy (GTDB): domain Bacteria; phylum Pseudomonadota; class Gammaproteobacteria; order Steroidobacterales; family Steroidobacteraceae; genus CADEED01. The sequence goes on from DASTHJ010000003.1 coordinate 916, forward strand.
TACCGCGGGCGATCCCGCCATCCTGCGCCTGCTGCCGGCCTTCATCCTGAAGGAAGAGCACATCGAGCGGCTGCGCGACGCGTTGGCGGAACTGGCATGAACAACTTCCTCGACCTGGCGGATCTGCCGCGCGAACAAGTCGTCGAGCTGTTGCAGCTCGCCGAGCGCCTGCAGACCCATCCCGAGCCGCAGGCCCTGGCCGGAAAGATCCTCGGCCTGCTGTTCTTCAATCCGTCATTGCGGACGCTGGCGTCGTTCCAGGCGGCCATGGCGAGGCTGGGCGGAAGCTCCTTCGTCATCACGGCCGGCAACGGCACCTGGCAGCTCGAGACGCGCCGCGGAGCCGTCATGAATGGCGCTCCGGCGGAACATGTACGCGAGGGAGTGCCAGTATTGTCACATTATTGTGACGCTCTCGGCATTCGTGCGTTCGCCGGCGGCACCGACCTCGAGGCCGATCTCGCCGAAACCTCGTTCAAGGAAATGGTCGGACTGGTCAGCAAGCCGGTCATCAACATGGAGTCGGCCGCGAATCATCCCTGCCAGGCGCTGGCCGACTGGAAGACGCTCGACGACCTTGCCGTGCCACGCAAGGCGCGCTTCGTGCTGTCCTGGGTGAATCATCCGCGCGCGTTGCCGCTGGCGGTGCCGGCGGCGACCGTGCACATGGCCGCCATGCGCGGCATGGACGTGGTGGTGTTGCGGCCCGAAGGCTTCGCGCTGCCGCCGGCCATCATGCAGAAGGCGGCGGCGGCCGCGGCTGCCGCGGGCGGCTCGGTGCGCGAGACCTCCGATCGCGACGACGCGATGCAGGGCGCGCACGTCATCTACGCCAAGGAATGGGGCTCGACCACGCACTACGGCAACGCGGACGCCGACGCGCGCGCGCGTGCGCAGCTCGCCGACTGGTGCGTGCGCGACACCTGGTTCTCGCGCGCCGCGATCGACTGCAAACTCATGCATTGCCTGCCGGTGCGGCGTAATGTCGCGGTCGCCGACGAGGTGCTCGACGGCCGCCGCAGCGTCGTGCAACGCGAAGCCTACAACCGCATGGTGGTGCAGACCGCGGTGCTGCATCGCCTGCTCTCCTCACCGCAACACTAATCATTTCTCCGGAACGCCACGCAATGATCATGCATCGCCCCGATCCCTCCGCCGCCATCCGCAGCCTGCGCTCCGCGGCGCCCTACATCCGCATGTACAAGGGCAAGACCTTCGTGGTGAAGGCCGGCGGCGGCGTGTTCGCCGACGCCGCGGCCGTGCGCGGACTCATCGAGCAGATCGCGATCCTGCATTACTTCGGCGTGCGCGTGGT
>DASTHJ010000004.1:0-14659 GCA_035718265.1 Steroidobacteraceae bacterium
CTCGATGATCATCGACCACTGGGGCAAGGTGCTGGCCCGGATGCCGGGCGGAACCGGGTGCGTCGTCGCGGACATCGATTCGGCGTCGCGCATGGATGCGCGCACGCGCTTCCCGGTGCTGGAGCACCGGGTGATCTACAACACGTGAGGAACTGGCAACTTGAACATCGTCCAGAATGAACCGCTGAGCATCGCGCGCGAGCTCATCCTGCGTCCCGGGGGACTGGATGACTCCAGGCTCGACCGGGCGCTGTCGCAGGTGATGTCGACGTCGATCGACGCCGCCGACCTGTATTTCCAGCTCGCCCGCGAGGAGAGCTGGGCCCTCGAGGACGGCATCGTCAAGGAAGGCAGCGCCAGCATCGAGCAGGGCGTGGGCGTACGCGCGCTGGCCGGCGAGAAGACCGGCTTCGCGTACTCGGACGAAATCGTGCTGCCGGCGCTCGAGGAGGCGTCGCGCGCGGCGCGCGCGATCGCAACGCGCGGCGAACGGCGCTCGGTGCAGAGCGTCTTGCCCGCCAACGGTCACAGTCTCTATCTGCCCATCGACCCGGTGTCGAGCTTCAGCTCCAGCGAGAAGGTCGCCTGGCTGGAGCGCGTCGATCGCGAGACCCGCCGGATGGATCCGCGCATCGTGCAGGTCATGGCCAGCGTGGTCGCCGTGCACGAAGTCGTGCTGGTGGCGAATTCGGACGGCCACCTCGCCGCGGACGTGCGGCCGCTGGTGCGCTTCAACGTCTCGGTCATCGTCGAGCAGAACGGCCGGCGCGAGCAGGGCTATGCAGGCTGCGGCGGCCGCATCACGCTCCCCGAGCTCGTCGCCGGCGACAAGCCGCTGGCGCTGGCGCGCGAAGCAGTGCGCCAGGCGCTGGTGAACCTCGAGGCCATTCCGGCGCCCGCCGGGCCGATGACCGTGGTGCTGGGACCGGGCTGGCCCGGCATCCTGCTGCACGAGGCCATCGGTCACGGTCTCGAGGGCGACTTCAACCGCAAGGGTACCTCGGCGTTCGCGGGCCGCATCGGCGAGCGCGTGGCGTCCGAGCATTGCACGATCGTCGACGACGGCACGCTGTCGCGGCGCCGCGGTTCGCTCAACATCGACGATGAAGGCACGCCCACGCAATGCACCACGCTGATCGAGAACGGCGTGCTCAAGGGCTACCTGCACGACAAGATGAACGCGCGCCTGATGGGCGTGGCGTCCACGGGCAACGGCAGGCGCGAATCCTTCGCGCACATCACCTTGCCGCGCATGACCAATACCTACATGCAGCCCGGCAGGACGGCGCCGGAGGAAATCCTCGCGTCGGTGCAGAAGGGCATCTACGCCGTGAACTTCGGCGGCGGCCAGGTGGACATCACCTCGGGCAAGTTCGTGTTCTCGGCCAGCGAGGCCTATCTCATCGAGAACGGCAAGGTGGGCGCGCCCATCAAGGGCGCCACGCTGATCGGCAACGGTCCGGACGTGCTCACGCGCGTGAGCATGGTGGGCAACGACCTGAAGCTCGACGACGGCGTGGGCACCTGCGGCAAGGAAGGGCAGAGCGTCCCGGTGGGCGTCGGCCAGCCGACGGTGCGCATCGACAATCTCACCGTCGGCGGCACGGGCTGACGATGGATTCCGCGGCCCCGGAACCAGAGCAGGACCTGGCGCCGCCCGCGGCGCGGACGTCGCTCGCCATCTATCTTGCGCTGGCGCTGTTCGCGTTCGCGGTGGCCACGCCGTTCCTCGCCGGCCTCGACGCGCGCGACGCACCGCGCGACGGCTGGGCCGGTCTCGGCGTGTTCGTGAAGTGGATGGCAGTCGGTGGTGCCTCGGCATTGCTCGGCATCGTCTGCACGATCATCGGTGCGCGGCGCGGAGCGAATACGCCGCTCACCATGATCGCGACACTGCTCGCCGGCATCGCCGGTATCGGCTTCCTCGCGTTGCTGGCCGTCGCGCTGCGCTGACGCGCTTGCGCCTCGACCATCCACGAGGTCACGCGCCGCGAAATCCACATCGGATCGTGTCGGCTGATTCCTCGCGATTCGCAGCACAATTCACGCTGGCGCGTACGCGCTGTGCCGGCGCAGTATCACGACGCGCGGACGACAGGGATGTCGGCAAAGTGCGTCAGAATTTTGTAGCGAAGGGACTCGCGCCGCGCCTACACGCCAATCAGACGCGAACATAATGAAGTGCGCGTTTGGCGACATTGGAAACAATGTGAATCCCGGCACACCATGCCCGCCTGATGGTTAAGCAAACTGCATACGCGCTGTTGCCCGATGCGGCCCCAGCCGAAACTGAACAAAAACGGAGTCCACCCAGAATGCGAAACGACACGGCTGCCAGCGGCGAATTCCGCATCAATCTTCCGCCAGACGTGCTGGCCGAAATGCGCCGCCAGAACGTGAGCGCCCGCGGCAAGATGCAGGTGGATGGATTCCGCCCGGGTCTGTTCGGTCGCCTGCTGGACCTCGTGACCGGCCGCCGCCGCTGATTTCCCGTCGTTGAACATCCGCGATCCGGACGCCGATCCGGACGCGCAGGGGATGAGACATGGAAGCAGTCGAAGCGGGACCAGCGCGTGCGCGCGTCCCGGGAAACACCCGTCGCAGCGCGGCGGAGATCGAGCACCACTATCGCATCGAGCTGGAACTGGCCGGACGCCTGCGCACGGCGCCGCGCGCCGAGCGCCTCGGGCTCTACGGCGCGGTCTACGACGAGCTGTACCGCCGCGTTCCCGACCATCCGCAGCTCACGCGCAAGGTGTCCGAGGTGGAGCGTCGCGCAGCGGTCATGGATCGCATCTCGCTGCTGCGCCGGTTCATCGATCCGCAAACCGTGTTCCTCGAGATCGGCGCCGGCGACGGCAGCCTGCCCATCGAAGTCGCGCGCCACGCGCGCCAGTGCTATGCGCTGGACGTTTCGCGGGAAATCCTCAGCGGCGTGCACCATCCGCGCGTGCAAACCGTGTTGTCGGACGGCTGCTCGGTTCCCGTGCCGCCCGGATCGGTCACGCTGGCCTACAGCTTCCAGGTCATGGAGCACATCCATCCGGACGACGCCCTCGAGCAGCTGCGCAACCTGTACGCGGCCCTGGCGCCCGGCGGCAGCTTCATCTGCGTCACGCCCAGCCGCCTCAACGGGCCGCACGATGTCTCCAAGTTCTTCGACAGCGTGGCGCGCGGCTTCCACCTCAAGGAATACACCAATGCGGAGCTGGAGGCGCTGTTCCGCGCCGTCGGCTTCCGCGACGTGCGGGCCTACCCGCGCTTCCGCGGACGCTACCTGCACATGCCGATGTGGATGGTGAAGGGCTTCGAACGATTGTTCGGCCTGCTGCCCGCCGGGATGCGCCGGCGCGTGGGACGCAAGCCATTCATCCAGAACATGCTGACCGTGCCGCTCTGCGCGACCAAGTGATCAGCGCGCGCCGGCCGCGTCCTCGCGCTGCACTTCTTCCGCGTCCTCGTTCGCCGCGTCGGCGTCCAGCGCCTTCAGGTTGTCGTGCGTGTCGACCAGGTGTGCGGCCTGCTCGTTGACGTACAGGATCTCGTGCTGGCCGATGCCGATCACGTCGCCATCGTGCAGCGTGTGGCGGCGGACGCGCTTCTCGCGCAGCATGATGCCGTTGGTGCTGTTGAGGTCCTCGATGACCGTCACGCCGTCGCTGCCCGTGACCAGCTGGCAGTGGTGCCGGCTGATGAATTTGCTGTCGATCTGCAGGTCGTTGTCCGGCGTGCGGCCGATCACCTTGCGGCCGGGGACCAGGTGCAGCTCGGCCACGGCCTTGCCCTCGGTGGACAGCACCACCTTCGCGAGTGCGCGCGCCGGCCGGTCTCCCGAGGTCGTGCCGTGTTTCGATTCACGCGCCGTGTTGGCGGCACGCTGTGAGAATTCCACCCATTGCAGCTCGCCGACGGCCGCGCGGATGTCGCCGAGCGTGACGTGGTCGCGCTCCTCGTTGAAGGCCGACATCATGGCCGTGTCGCACAGCGTGTTGATCAGGCGCGGCACGCCGCCCGAGTAACGCATGATCTCCGGAAAGGTGTCCTCGGCGAAGATCGCCCGGCCGTTCGCGCCGGCGACTTCCAGGCGATGCTGCACGTAGGCGCGCAGATCGTCACGCGACAGCGTGCCCAGGTGGAAGCGCAGCCGCACGCGCTGCGTGAGCTGCACCAGCTCGGGCGAGTCGAGCTTCTCGTTGAGCTCGGGCTGCCCGGCCAGGATGATGCGCAGCACCTTCTCCTTGGTGGACTCGATGCCGGACAACAGCCGGATTTCCTCGAGCACCTTGAGCGACAGGTTCTGCGCCTCGTCGATGATCAGCAGCACCTTGCGGCCGGCAGCGTACTGCTCGATCAGGAAGCTGTTGATCGTGGCGATCAGCTCGGCCTTCTTCATCTTGAACGGCGAGAAGCCGAACTGCACCAGCACCGACTGCAGGAACTCGACCGCGGTGACCTGCGTCTGGTTGACCTGCGCGATGACCACGTCGGAATCGAGCTGGCGCAGGAAACTCTCGATGAGCGTCGTCTTGCCGGCGCCGATCTCCCCCGTGATGATCACGAAGCCGTCGGTGAACCAGATGGTCGACTCCATGTACGCCTTCGCGCGCGCGTGCGCCCGCGACAGGAACAGGAACTGCGGGTCCGGGCTCAGCCGGAACGGCAGCTCCTTGAGCTTGAAGTTCTCGAGGTACATGGCTCGCCGCGATATTACGGTAAAGCCGGCCCGGATTCGTGGAAACCCCGGTCGCCGCTCAGCGAATTGCGAGCCACGTCGCGCGATCGATGCGCCGGAGGACCTTGGAGGCGTGCAAATCGCGCTGGCGGGCGCTGTTTTCGACCAGGGTGAGATGACCCAGCTTCCTGCCGGGGCGCGCCGACTTGCCATAGTCATGCCAGTGCAGCCCCGGGTCGCGCAGCAGCACGTCCCGGTCGGGCAGTTCACCTATCAGGTTGACCATGGCGCAATGGCCGCGCGTACGCGTGCTCCCCAGCGGCATGCCGGCAATCGCGCGCACGTGGTTTTCGAACTGGCTGGTCTGCGCGCCCTCGATGGTCCAGTGGCCGGAGTTGTGCACGCGTGGCGCCATCTCGTTGGCCACCAGCCGGCCGCGCACCACGAAGAATTCGATGGTCAGCACTCCGACGTAGTCGAAGTGCTCGAGCAGGCGGCGCGCGGCCCGCTGCGCCTGCCGCGTCAGCGCGGCATTGCCGTACGGCGCACGCGTCAGGCGCAGGATGCCTTCACGGTGCACGTTCAGATTGAGTGGATAGAACGCGACCGCGCCGTCCACGGCCCGCACGGCGATCACCGATACTTCGCGCTCGAAAGGCACCAGGTTCTCGTACAGCAGGGGTGCGGTGCCGAGCGCCGCCCAGGCGGCGTCGAGGTCGGCGGCCGTGCGCAGCACGAACTGCCCCTTGCCGTCGTAGCCCAGGCGGCGTGTCTTCAGCACTCCCGGCAGCCCGATCGAGCGGACGGCGGCGTCGAGTGCGCCGCGCGAATCCACGGCCGCGTAGCGCGTGGTCGGGATGCCGAGCAGTTCGAAGGTGCGCTTCTCGCTCAGGCGGTCCTGGGCGCAGCCGAGCGCGCGCAGCGGCGGCGCGATGCGCGCCTTGCCGGGAAGCTGTTCCAGGGCTTCGACCGGAACGTTTTCCCAGTCGAACGTCAGCACCTCGCAGCGCCCGGCCAGCTCGCCTAACAAGGCGCGATCCGTGAGCTCGCCGGCCAGCAGCGGGGCGACCTGGCCGCCCGGCGTGCCGGCGTCCTTGTCGAGGAACAGGAAGTCGAGCCCGAGTGGATAGCCGGCCAGCGCCATCATGCGCCCGAGCTGCCCGGCGCCGACGATGCCGACCGTCATGGGCGCTTCGAGGGGTCCGCCGCTCCCGGATCGGACTGGGCCAGCACCCGTGCCGTCTGCTCGGCGCGGAACTTCTTCAGCGCCGCGTCGATCTCGGGCCGCTTGTTGGCGAGGATGGCCGCAGCCGCCAGCCCGGCATTGGTGGCACCGGCCACGCCGATGGCGAACGTGGCCACCGGAATGCCCGCCGGCATCTGCACGATGGACAGCAGCGAATCCATGCCGTTCAGCGCCTTCGACTGCACCGGCACGCCGAGCACTGGCACTGTGGTTTTCGCAGCGACCATGCCCGGTAGATGGGCGGCGCCACCGGCGCCGGCGATGATGACTTCGAGGCCGCGGCCCTGGGCCGTCGAGGCGTATTCGAACAGCAGGTCCGGCGTGCGGTGCGCGGAAACCACGCGGGTCTCGTAGGGTACCGCGAGCTTGTCGAGCGCCTCGGCCGCGGCGCGCATCGTCTCCCAGTCGGAAGACGAACCCATGATGATGCCGACCAGTGGTTTCATCGCGGAATACTATCAAACAAGCTCCGCAGCGTGCGGAACAGCTCGCGGGATGCCGCCTCGCGGCTGCCGGGGTCGACGCGCGAGCCGGTGGCCTTGTGGATCAGCGCCGCGAGTGCCTTGCGATCCGCGGCGGGACACCATGCCACGAGCTCATCGAGCGCCCCGGGTCCCTCACTGATGAGGCGCGCGCGCCAGGCCTCGATGCGCTTGTGCCGTTCCGCATCGAGCGCCGCGACGCGCGACTTCGCGTCCAGGGCCGCTTCGATCGGCGCCGGATCGACGTCGCGCATCAATTTGCCGATGTACTGCCGCTGCCGGGCGAGCCCGCCGCGACTGGTGATGCGCTTGGCGAGCACGATGGCGTCGAACAGCTTCTCGGGCAGATCGAGCGCCACGAGCTCGGCTTCCTTGAGCGCGATCAGCCGTTCGCCCAGGTCCTGGGCGGCAGCCGCCTCACGTTTGCGCGCGCTCTTACTCGGACGTCCCCCGAATTCCTGACTTTCCTCGTCGTCCTGCATCGTACAATTCTGCCATGCAAGCACTCGTTGAGCCCCGCCAGGAAGTCGACGGCACCCGGATCCCCGAACTCAAGAACATCGTCGCCGACGCGCTGGCGCATGCACGCCAGCTCGGCGCCACGCAGGCGGAGGCCGACGTCAGCCTGCAGAAGGGCCTCACTACCACGGTGCGGCTGGGCGAGGTGGAGACCGTCGAGTACCAGCGCGATCGCGGCATGGGAGTGACGGTGTACTTCGGCAAACGCAAGGGCTCGGCGAGCACCGCCGACCTGTCGGCGCGCGCGGTGACCGAGACCGTGGCGAAGGCCTGCGACATCGCGCGCTACACGGCCGAGGACGATGCCGCGGGTCTGGCCGACGCCGGGGAGCTGGCGCGCGACATCCCGGAGCTCGATCTCGATCATCCATGGGACCTGAGTCCCGAGCAGGCCGTGGAACTCGCGCGGACCTGTGAGGCGGCAGGGCGTGCGGTGAACTCGCTGATCACGAACTCCGAGGGGGCAACGGTCGCGAGCCACCGCGGCGTGCGCGTGTACGGCAACACGCATGGATTCCTCGCCGGCTATCCGTCCACCAGCCACAGCGTGAGCTGCGTGCTGCTCGCGCAGACGGGCGAGGACATGCAGCGCGACTACTGGTACAGCGCGGCGCGCGACGCGCGCGACCTGGAATCCGCCGAAGCCATCGGCCGCAAGGCCGGCGAGCGCGCGGCGGCGCGGCTGGGCGCGCGCAAGATCGCCACGCAAAAGGCGCGCGTGCTGTATGCGCCGGAAGTGGCGCGCGGGCTGATCGGACATTTCCTCGGCGCCATCCGCGGCAGCAGCCAGTACCGCAAGAGCTCGTTCCTGCTGGGCGCCGCCGGCCAGCCAGTGTTTCCGCCCTTTTTCGAAGTGCTCGAGCGCCCGCACATTCCGAAGGGCCTCGGCAGCAGTCCGTTCGACGGCGAGGGCGTCGCCACGCGCGATCGCGAACTGGTGCGCGACGGCATCCTGCAGGGCTACGTGCTCGGCAGCTACTCGGCCCGCAAGCTGGGTCTCAAGACCACCGGCAATGCGGGCGGCACGCACAACCTGCTGGTGCAGTCGAAGCAGGGCGGCCCCGCATTCGACGCGCTGCTGCGCCAGCTCGGCACCGGGCTGCTGGTCACCGAGCTGATGGGCCAGGGCGTGAACGGTGTGACCGGCGACTATTCGCGCGGCGCTTCGGGTTTCTGGATCGAGAAGGGCGTCAGCGCCTTCCCGGTGCACGAGATCACCATCGCGGGGAACCTGAAGGACATGTACCGCAACATCGAGGCGGTGGGCAGCGACGTCGACATCCGCGGCAGCGTGCGCGTGGGATCGATCCTGATCAGCGAGATGACCGTCGCCGGCGACTAGCCGCGCGGCGCGTGCGGCGCAGCCGGCACTTCAGGCGCGCCGGCTGACGACGAATGTCTCGTCGTTGAACCACAGGCCGCCGTGCCGCCGCAGCACCGCCTGGGTTGCCTCCAGGTACTTGCCGTTCGCGACCACTTCGCCGAGCCGTTCGTCCTCGATCTGGTTCACGTAGATGGCCGCGTTCCACGCGGCAAACAACATCGAGGTGCCGATGCGGTCGCCCACCTCGGCGGGCAAGGTGTGCATCTCGTAGCGGAAGATGGATTCGCTGTCGGGCGGATCCGGCATCGAGTAGCGTGCCGCATCGGCACCGAGCGCGGTGCGCAGCTCGGCGAGCAGTTTGTGCCGGTCGACCTGGAACGGCGCTTCGCCGGGCCATAGCGTACGCACGATCTCGAGCCCGGGATCGTCGCCGCGCGACTGGATCACCAGCAGCCGGCCGGCCGCGCCGAGCCGCCGCACCAGCGGCAGCAGCACCTTGCCCACCTTGAACTGCGCCGACATGCGCGCCCGCCAGGGCTGCGAGGCGAGGATGAAGTCGTAGTCGATGCCGGGTGTCTCGGGCCGCGGGATCACGCCATCGAGCAGGAAGGCGTGGTCCTCGCGGTAGATCACCAGCACCGAGGGACGCACGTACACCGGGTTGCCGCTGGTCTCGCTCGGGCGAGTCGCCCAGCCGTAGTCGAGCACGGCGCTCAGCCCGTCGATCTGGTGCGCGTACTCGTGCGAGGAATCGCCCTTGAGTCGCAGCACCTGCCAGTTGAGGCGCGTCGCATCCTGCGCGTCGCGCGGCCGCAGTACGGGCGCGTCGGCGTAGTGCAGGTTGGTGATGACCAGCACCGTCGTCGGGTGCTCGAGGAAGCGGTCGGCCATCTTCTCGAGCCCGAGGCGCACGTCCTCGCGACTGATTTCCTTGGCGACGATGAGCTGCGGCACCGTCGGCCAGGAGGCATGTGCACTGCGCATCAGTCGCGCGAGCACCGTGGCATCGCCCATGCCCGCGTCGAACAGGCGCAGCGCCGGCGGCGTCGGCCGGATCTCGCGCAACTCGTCGGCGGCGCGGTCCGCCACCTTCTGCTTCTCGTTGCAGGTGTTGACGAAGGCCAGGTATTTCTGGCGGTTGTCGTAGAAGCGGAACGGTGTCGTGCCCGCGACGCCCGCCGCTGCGGCGACGGCTGCCGGGTCAGGGCGCGGGGCGCTCTTCATGCGCTTACGCGGCCTGGCCGGCCGCGCGTCCCGCGACCAGGTCGCGCGTGATGCGCGTGACGTGCTCGCCCTGGTACTTGCACATGTCGAGCTCGAGCGCGCTCGGGAACCTGAACTCCGCGCCCGCACCCGTGATCGAACTGGCGCCGTAGGGCGTGCCGCCGGTGACCTCGCGCATGGTCGAGAGGTCCTTGTAGGTATACGGCAGGCCCACGATCACCATGCCGAAATGCAACAGCGTGGTGTGGAACGAGGTGATGGTGGTTTCCTGGCCGCCGTGCTGGCTGGCTGTGCAGGTGAACACGCTGCCCACCTTGCCGACCAGCGCATGCCTGAGCCACAGCGCGCCGGTCTGGTCCCAGAAATTGCGCATCTGCGCGGCCATGTTGCCGAAGCGCGTGGGCGTGCCCAGCAGGAAGCCGTCGTACTGGTCGAGCTCGTTGGGATCGGCGAGCGGCGCGGGCTGGTCGAGCTTGTACTTGAAATTTCGCGCCATCTCCTCGCTGACGAGCTCCGGCACGCGTTTGACCACCACCTCCGCGCCCGGCACGCGGCGCGCGCCTTCGGCCTGCGCGTAGGCCATCTGCTCCAGGTGACCGTAGCTGCTGTAGTAGAGAACGAGCATTCTTGCCATTGGAGTTCCTCGCCGGTCACGCGGCTGCCGGAAGATGCCGGCGGGCGAACCCGGACATGAGCTGATTGTATTCACGCGGTGCGTCGAGATTCGGCAGATGGCCCGCGTCCGGAACCACCGAGTATTCGGCGGCGCCGAGCGCCGCGCGCAGGCTGGCACCGGCGCGCCGGCGGATGGCGCTGTCGTGGGCACCATTGACGATCAGCGCCGGGGTGTCGATGTGCGCCAGCGAGCGCGCGTCGATGGCCTCGCGCGGCGGCTCGCCGTCCGCGAGCAGGTCGCGACCCGGATAACGCGCCAGGATGCGCGCCAGCAGCGCATGCATGTGCGGATCGGTGGTGACGAGCCGGGTCAGCGGGTGGCGGCTCCACAGGCGGCGGAACGCCGGCATGCCCTCGTGCAGCGCGACGCGTCGCAATTCGTCCAGCGCCAGGTCGTCCTGCACCTCGGCCTGCGCGGCGCCCACCAGCGGCGGCGGACCGTCGAGCACCAGGCCACGCACCGCGCCCGGGTGCCGGGCCGCGAATTCGAGCACGACCCGCACGCCCTGCGACATGCCGACCAGCATCGGACCCACTACTCCGAGCGCACGCAGCAGCGCCCCGAGATCGGCGAGGTCCGCGGCCGGCGAGGGCTCGCCCTGCGAAAGTCCGAAGCCGCGCCGGTCGTAGCGGATGACCCGCAGCTCGCCGGCCAGCGCGGCTTGCGGCTCCCACATCTCCAGGTCCAGCGTCCAGCCGTGCACGAACACCACGACGGGGCCAGCGCCTTCGTCGCGGTATCGCAGACGGGCGCCGGGGACCTGCAGCTCGCGGTGCGCATTCATGAATTTCGGATATCGAAAAAGATTTCGCAAACAGGCTACGGGCGCGCGTGGGGCAGCGTCAAGCCACGGCGGCGGCGCGTCCCGGTCCGCATGTACGCGCTGCGGTGCGCTCAGGTCTGCGCGCTGAGCGCGATGCCCGGAACGCGGGCCAGCTCCACGGAGATCTCGCGGCTGGCCTTGCGCAGCATGCTGAGGCGTTGCCGCACCAGCGAGGTCTTGGACGCGCGGCGCGAATGGCTGGAGCTGTTGAGCGCCGCGACCACGCGGCCGGACTGGTCGTACACCGGCACCGCGACGGCCACGACGCCGTAAGCCAGCTCGTCCTCGACCGCCGAGTAGCCGTTGCGCCGGCACTCCTCGATGAGCTGCCGGATCTTCTTCGGGTCGGTCACCGTCTGCGAGGTCAGTGCGACGAATTTCTGCGTGCGGAAGTACTGTTCCAGGTGCTCGGGCTCGACGCCGGCCAGCAGCACGCGCCCCATCGACGTCACGTGCGCCGGGAAGCGGCTGCCGACGTGCGCCTCGAGGCGCACCAGCGTGCGTACCGAGGTGCGCGCCACGTACACGATGTCGTTGCCATCCAGTACCGAGAGCGCCGCCGAATCTCCGGTGAGCCGCGCCAGTTCCTCCAGGTGCGTCTTGGTCAGGTGCTCGATGTCCATGGACTCGAGGTACGCGGCACCCAGCTCCAGCACCTTGGGACGCAGCAGGAAGGTGCGGCCGCGCCGCGTCACGTAGCCCAGCTCCTCCAGGGTCAGCAGGCAGCGGCGCGCCGTCGCGGCGGGCATGCGTGTCGCCTGGGCGATCTCGGTGAGGCTCAGTGCCGAGTGGTCGCGCGAGAACGCCTTGATGACCGCGAGACCCTTGGCCAGGCCCCCCATGGCTTCTCGGCGCGCGCTGTTCTTCGGCATCCGCGCCAGTTTATTTCGGTATGCGAACGGATGGGAAGCCGGTCCGGCGCTGTCTTGACGCGGCCGGGCGGGGCAGGTCAGCATGCCGGCGCGCTGGTTCGTTAATCGAACTCGGTTTCGATATGCGAAAACACTCGGCCATGCGCAAGGGGGCTTGCCTTGAAGATAGGTTCGCGGGCGCAACGTTCGTCGGCGATTTCCGCGTCCAACGCGGACACCATCGTGGTGCGCGGCCGCGATCTGTGCGTCGAGCTGATCGGCTCCATCACCTTCACGGATCACGTCTGGCTGTTGATCACCGGCCAGCTGCCCGGCGCGGCGCAGCGTCGCGTGCTGGACGCAACGCTGGTCGCGATCGCCGAACACGGCCTGGTGCCGAGCGTCACGGCCAGCCGCATGACGCTGGCGGCGGCGCCCGAGGCGCTGCAGGGGGCGGTGGCCGCCGGCATCCTCGGCTGCGGTTCGGTGATTCTCGGCTCGGCGGAAGCTGCGGCGCGGCTGTTCCACTCGATCCTCGGTCGCGTGCCCGGCGAAGCGCCCGAAGCCGCCACCCGTGCCGTGCTCGGCGAACTGCGCGGTGCACGCAAGCCGGTGCCCGGCTACGGCCATCCATTGCACAAACGCCAGGACCCGCGCGTCGCGCGGCTGCTGGCCGTGGCCACCGAGGCGGGCGTCGCCGGGCGGCACATCGAGGTCGCCGGCCTGGTCGAGCGCCTGGTGCCGGAAATCTGGGGCAAGCCGCTTGCCATGAACGTGTCCGGCGCGATCGCCGCGGTGCTGCTCGACGCGGGGTACCCGCTGCTCGCGGTCAAGGGAGTGCCCATGCTGGCGCGCACCGCCAGCCTGATCGCGCACCTGACCGAGGAGCAGCAGCGGCCGATCGGCTTCCTGCTCGCCGATGAAGGCGCGAGCGCCATCGAATACGACGGCACGAAGCCGGACGGCTTCGTGCCCGGCGAGTAGTCAGGAGTGCGGTTGGCGATGCAATCAGTACTGCGCGGCGTGAAGATCGTGGAGCAGGGCACCTTCATCACCGGCCCCTGCGCCGGCATGATGCTCGCCGACCTGGGCGCCGACGTGATCAAGATCGAGAGCCCCGGCGGCGATCCGTACCGCGCCTACCAGGGCGGTCTCTATTCGCCGCATTTCCAGGCCTACAACCGCAACAAGCGCAGCATCGTCTGCGATCTCAAGCAGCCCGCCGATCGCGAGCTGTTCGACCGGCTGATCGCCGAGGCCGACGTGTACATCCAGAACTTCCGGCCGGGCACGGCCGAGAAGCTCGGCGCCGGACCCGCGCGCCTGCGCGAGCTGAATCCGAAGCTCGTGTATTGCTCGATCAGCGGCTTCGGCGCGAATGGTCCCTACGTCGAGCGTCCCAGTTACGACTCGGTGGCGCAGGCACTGTCGGGATTCCTGAGCGTCGTGGTCGACGCGGACCGGCCGCGGTTCCTCGGGCCGGCACTCGCGGACGCGATCACCGGCATCTATGCCGCGCTCGGCGTGCTGGGCGCGCTGCTGGAGCGCGCCGGCACGGGGCGCGGCAAGCTCGTCGAAGTGTCCATGCTCGAGGCCATGGCGCATTTCGCCGTCGAGCCGTTCGCGGCGTTCTTCGCGCTCGGCGTGACGCCCAGGTCCTCGGATCGTCCGCGCCTGGCGCAGGCGTACATCCTGCGCACAGCGGACGACAAGCTGATCGCGATCCATCTCTCCTCGCTGGAAAAGTTCTGGCAGGGCCTCGTCAAGGCGCTGGATGCCGGGGAATTCCTCGCCGATGCGCGCTTCAACGAGCGGCTGGCGCGCATCGCGAACTACGAGGCGTTGGGCGAGGAGCTCGACCGCCGCTTCCGCCGCCGTACGCAGGCGCAATGGTGCGAGCGGCTGCAGGCGAACGACGTGCCGTTCGCGCCCATCAATGGCATCGACGCCGTGGTCGAGGACCCGCAGGTGGGTCACCTGGGGCTCATCGTGCCCGTGCAGGGTGCGCAGCAGGGCGGCAGGCAGGCGGTGCGCCCGGCGCTGCAGTTCGACGGCGAGCGCGCGCAGTCGGTGAGCGCCGCGCCGCTGCTGGATCAACACGGCGCCGCGATCCGCGCCGCCGGATGGAGTGCGCATGGCTGAGAGCAAACCCAAGCTGTTCCCGACCACGCTGGTCGGCAGCCTGCCGCAGCCGGACTGGCTGATCGATCGGCAGAAGCTCACCGGCCGGTTTCCGCCGCGGGTGCGCGCGCGCGAGCTGTGGCGCATCCCCGAGCCCTGGCTCGCCGAGGCGCAGGACGACGCCACGGTGCTGGCCATCCGCATGCAGGAGGAGGCGGGGCTCGACATCGTGACGGACGGCGAGATCCGCCGTGAGAGCTATTCGAACCGCTTCGCCACGGCGCTCGAGGGCGTGGACCTCGACAACCCCGGCACGGCGCTGGATCGCAGCGGCCATTCGAATCCCGTGCCGCGCGTGGTCGGCCACATCCGCCGCAAGCACGCGGTGCAGGTCGACGACCTGAAGTTCCTGAAGGCACACACGAACAGGCAGGTGAAAGTGACGGTGCCCGGACCGTTCACGATGGCCCAGCAGGCGCAGATCGATTTCTACGGCGGCAGCCGCGAGGCCGCGGCGCTCGACTACGCGAAGGCAGTGAACGCGGAGATCCGCGACCTGTTCGCCGCTGGCGCGGACGTCGTGCAGATCGACGAGCCCTACATGCAGGCGCGGCCGGAAGAGGCGCGCGCCTTCGGACTCAAGGCGCTCAACCAGGCGCTCGAGGGCATCAATGGCACGACCGCCGTGCACATCTGCTTCGGCTATGCCGCCATCATCCAT
>DASTHJ010000005.1:0-3842 GCA_035718265.1 Steroidobacteraceae bacterium
CGCGCGCGGCCCGAGGCGCGCGCCTCGGCTTCCATGCCGTCGAATTCCAGGTGCCCGAGCTCGGTGTTCGGCACCAGGCGGCCGTCGACGAACAGCGCGCTGCCGATGCCGGTGCCGAGGCTCAACACCATGACGGTGCCCGGCACGTCGCGCGCCGCGCCGAAGTGCACCTCGGCGAGCCCGGCGGCATCGGCGTCGTTGATGGCCACGACCTTGCGCTTGAGCTTGGCGGCCGCGGGCTCGGCGAGCGGCTGGCCGATCCAGGACTTCGCCACGTTGGCCGCGGTGTACACCGTGCCGCCGACCACCACGCCCGGGAAGGTCACGCCGGCCGCCAGGCCCGGCGCCGCGCCTTCTGGCACCGCCGCGGCCATCGCGTGCATCATTTCGCTGACGGCGGACATGGCCGGCGAGGGGACCGAGAAGCGCTCGCCCACCAGACAACCCTTGTTGAGGTCGACGATGGCTGCCTTGATCGACGAGCCTCCGATGTCAATTCCAATTGCTTGTCGGTGCATTCCGTAACAACTCGCAGCCTTGGTTGGTGCAACAAAGCGAGGCCGGAAGTGCCATGGCGATTCCGATAAACACTGGCCCCCGCTCGCGAGGGCCCTATGATACCGGTCTCACGCTCCCGACACAGGTCCTGCATCGATTTGCATCCAATGTCGGAGGCGACATCGAAAATGTCCTGAAATGTCTCGCCGAAATTCGCAAGGTAGTTCGAGTGCTGAATGAGACGATGCTGACCGCCGGATCGATCCTCAGGCGCGGGAACCTGCGTGCCGTCATCTACGACCGCCTGACGCGCAGCCTGGGCAAGGAGCCGGACACCGCCACGCCGCGCGACATCTACGACGCGCTGTCGCTCGGCGTGCGCGAGGAGCTCTCGGCGCGCTGGCTGGCCACGCAGCGGCGCGTGGCGCGCGCGCGCGTCAAGCGGCTGTGCTACCTGTCGGTGGAATTCCTGCCCGGCCGTTCGCTGGTGAATGCGCTGTCGAGCCTGGATTCCGAGCTGGTCGACGAGGCGCGCGCCGCGGTCGCCAGCATGGGACACGACTTCGATTCGGTGGTCGCGCTGGAAGTGGACCCCGGCCTCGGCAACGGCGGCCTGGGGCGACTCGCGGCTTGTTTCCTCGATTCGCTGGCCACCCTGCAGTATCCCGCCACCGGTTACGGCATCCGCTACGACTACGGCATCTTCACGCAGTCCATCGACAGTGACGGCGCGCAGCGCGAGTCGGCGAGCACCTGGCTGCGGCTGCACAATGTCTGGGAAACGCCACGTTCCGACGCGCGCTACATCGTGCGCTTCGGCGGGCGCGTATTGACGACACACGACGTCGGCGGCGCGCAGCGATCGCGCTGGGTGGAAACCCAGGACATCCTGGCGGTGGGATTCGACCACCTGGTGCCGGGCAATCGCAGTCCCACCGTCAACCATCTGCGGCTGTGGTCCGGGCGCGCGTTGCAGCCGTTCCACATCGAGGACTTCAACGCCGGCAACTACCCGGCCGCGGTCGAGGACCAGGTCGAGGCGAAGAACCTGTCGCGCGTGCTGTATCCAGACGACTCCACGCCGCAGGGCAAGGAGCTGCGCTTCAAGCAGCAGTATTTCTTCGTCAGCGCCAGCATCCAGGACATCCTGGCCACGCACCTCGCCGAGGAGCGCGCGCTCGAGGACCTGCCCGGCTCGCTCGCCATCCAGCTGAACGACACGCATCCGACGCTCGCCATCCCGGAGCTGATGAGGCTGCTGGTCGACCAGTACGACATGCCGTGGGCACAGGCCGGGGACATCTGCCGGCAGGTGTTCGGCTACACCAATCACACGCTGCTGCCCGAAGCGCTCGAGACCTGGCCGGTGCAGTACTTCGAGCGGTTCCTGCCGCGGCACCTCGAGATCATCTACCGCATCAACGAGGAATTCCTGCAGGAGGTCGAGAAACGCTTCCAGGGCGACGGCGCCGCCAAGACCACGCTGTCGATCATCGGCGAGGCGCACGGCCGGCGCGTGCGCATGTCGCACCTGGCGGTGGTCGGCAGCCACAAGGTCAACGGCGTCGCGAAGCTGCACTCCGAGCTCATGCGCAAGACCATCTTCTCGGGTTTCGCGCAGATGTTTCCCGAGCGCTTCGTGAACGTCACCAACGGCATCACGGTGCGCCGCTGGCTCAAGCAGTCCAATCCGCGGCTCGCACGGCTGCTGACCGAGCGGCTGGGCAGCGCCTGGGAGAACGACCTCGAGGAGATCGAGCGGCTGCGCTGGGCCGCGGACGATCCGGCGTTCCGCGCGCTGTTCCGCGACATCAAGCGTCACAACAAGATCGCGCTGGCCGAGGAGGTCGACCGGCGCACCGGCATCGACGTGTCCGTGGATTCGCTGTTCGACGTGCAGGTGAAGCGCATCCACGAATACAAGCGCCAGCTGCTGAACATCCTGTACGTGATCACGCGCTACAACCGCATCAAGGCGCGTCCGGACGAGCACTGGGTGCCGCGCACCGCGATGTTCGCCGGGAAGGCGGCGCCCGGCTACGTGATGGCCAAGGCCATCATCCGGCTGATCAACAACGTCGCCTCGACCATCAACCAGGATCCGGCCACGCTGACGCGCCTCAAGTGCGTGTTCCTGCCCGACTACGACGTGTCGCTGGCGCAGGTGATCATGCCGGCGGCGGATCTCTCCGAGCAGATCTCCACGGCCGGCATGGAAGCCTCCGGCACCGGCAACATGAAGCTGGCGCTGAACGGCGCGCTGACCATCGGCACGCTCGACGGCGCCAACATCGAGATCCGCGATTCGGTCGGCGAGGACAACATCTTCATCTTCGGGCTCACGGCCGACGAGGCCGTCAACCTGCGCGCCGACGGCTATCGGCCGCGCGAGATCGTCGCGGCCAACCCGGAGCTCGCCAACACGCTGGAGATGATCCGCGCCGGCAGGTTCTCGCGCGGCGATACCGACTATGCGCGCATGATCGTCGACCGGCTGACCTCCGACGGCGAGCCTTTCCTCGTGCTCGCGGATTTCGCCGCGTACTCGGCCGCGCAGGATCGCGTCGACGCGCTGTACCGGCAGACCGAGGAGTGGAGCCGGCGCGCCGTGCTCAACACCGTCGGCATGGGACCGTTCTCCAGCGATCGCAGCGTGCGCGAGTACGCCGAGAAGATCTGGGGCATACGCTCGGTGATCTGATGGCAAGCCGCAGCGGAAAACTCACCCGGGCCGAGATCGCCTCGTTGCTGCAGGCCGAGCACCACGAACCGCGCTCGCTGCTCGGCTACCACGAATTCGCGCGCGCCGAGGGCACGCCGCTCGCCATGGTGCGCGTGTTCGAGCCGGGCGCGGATTCGGTCGCGGTGTTCTGGGAGGACGACGGCGCCGAGGGTGCGCACGAGCTGAAGCGCGTGCACGAAGCCGGCATCTTCGAAGGCAGCATCCCGTACCGCCGGCCGCTGGTGCCATACCGCCTGCGCGTGCGCTTTCCGGGCGGACACGAGCTCACCAGGCACGACACCTATTTCTTCTCGCACGAGCTCACCGATTTCGACCTGCACCTGTTCGGCGAGGGGCGGCACTACGGCCTGTACCACAAGTTCGGCGCGCATCCGCGCGTGCGCGACGGCGTCAGCGGCGTGCACTTCGCGGTCTGGGCGCCGAACGCGCGGCGCGTGAGCGTGGTGGGCGACTTCAATCTCTGGGACGGACGCAAGCACGCCATGCAGGCGCGCGGCAGCTCCGGTGTGTGGGAGCTGTTCGTGCCGGGCATCGGCGAGGGGGCGAGCTACAAATACGAGATCCGCACGCAGCGCAACCAGGTCATCCTCAAGTCGGACCC
>DASTHJ010000006.1:0-21316 GCA_035718265.1 Steroidobacteraceae bacterium
TGAAGATCCACTCGTCGCTGGTGTCGAGGAAGGTGGCGAGGTCCGCGTTGCTGAGCACCGCGGGCGGCATGCACTTGCCCCAGCCGGTGATGGCTGCGTGTCGCAGGGATGGCATGGCCGGGGAGGATAGACGAAAAGGCGAGCGACGGCGCCAATTCCCCTAAACTACGCGCCCATGACAGAGCACAATTTTTCCCGCTGGCGTCCGCATCCCTGGCATGGCCTGGAGCTCGGCGAGGACGCGCCGCGCATCGTCAATGCCTACATCGAGATCACGCCCTTCGACGTGATCAAGTACGAGATCGACAAGGTCTCCGGCTACCTGCGTGTCGACCGTCCACAGCGCACCACCTCGCAGCCGCCGGCCCTGTACGGCTTCGTGCCGCGCACCTACTGCGGCGCGCGCATCGCGAAGCTCGCGCCCGGTTGCGAGCGCGGCGACGGCGACCCGCTCGACATCTGCGTGATCAGCGAGCGGCCGATCGAACGTTCGGAAGTGCTGCTGCGCGCGCGCGTGGTCGGCGGCATCAAGCTGATCGACCGCGGCGAGGCCGACGACAAGATCATCGGCGTGCTCGAGGGCGACTACGTCTGGGACCACGTCAAGGACATCTCGCAGCTCGCGCCCGTGCTGGTGGAGCGGCTGGAGCACTACTTCAGCACGTACAAGCTGGTGCCCGGCGAACCCAACAAGCTGCACATCTCGGGCAAGTACGGCTACGAGCACGCCAAGGCCGTGGTCGAAGCCGCGCGCGAGGACTACCTCGAGTCGTTCGGCGAGCAAGAGGTGCCGGGTGAGAAAAGTGGGGATTAGAAAATGGGAATGAAGAAATGGGGACATTCCTGATTTGCTGGCAAACGGGGACGCACCTGAAGCAGGTACGCCCCCGTTCGCCCGCGCAGCGGGCAAATCAGGAATGTCCCCATTTCTTCATTCCCATTTTCTAATCCCCACTTTTCTCACCCGGCACCTCTTCGGAACCGCATGATCGCCGCGGCCACCAGCGCAGCGGCGGGCGCGAGGAACCAGGAAAGGGCCACGTACTGCGGCGGCAGCACGCTCGGAATCAGAAGTCCCAGCACCAGCGAGGGAACGCCGGCGACGAGGCCATGCAGGAACGGACTATTGGCCCCCAGCACTCCGGCCCACACGCCCGACAGGAATTGCACCAGCGCCCAGGTGGCCGCCACGCGTGCGTCCGGCGCGCCGCCCATGGCGAACAACACCAGCAGCGCACCGCCAGCACTGATGATGCCGCTGACCAGCAGCGCGCCGGCGCGCAGGCCGCGCACCGGCGGGGGCGTGTTCACCGGGTCTTGCAATCGATCACCTTGCTCCACGGGCCGTAGTCTCGCGTCGGCGCGCACTGTGAGGCAAGCGATACGCAATTCGCCTGCAGTTGCGTTACCGTGTGCGGCCATGAAACGCCTGCCCTTCCTGCTGTTGTTTGGCGCGCTGATCTTCGCGGAGCTGGCCTTCGCCGCCGACAAGCGCATTCCCACGCACGAAGACATCTGGCTGATGAAGCGCGTCGGCTCGCCGCAGGTCAGTCCGGACGGCCGCTGGATCGTCGTGTCGGTGGTCGAGCCCTCGTACGACAACGACCAGCTGAGCGACCTGTGGCTGGTCGACACGCGCGCGCGCTACGCCATGCGGCGCCTGACCTCGACGCGCCGTTCCGAAGTCGGCGTGGTGTGGAGCCCGGACAGCCGCCGCATCGTCTTCAGCGCCCAGCGCGACAAAGACGAAATACCGCAGCTCTATTCCCTGGACCTGGCCGCGGGCGGCGAGGCGCAGCGGCTCACGAACCTGTCCGGCGGTGCGCGCGTGCCGTCGTACTCGCACGACGGCCGGCACATCGCCTTCGTCTCGCTGATGTATCCGGGCGCGACCGACGACGCCAGCAACCGGGCGCTGATGGAAGCGCGCCGCCATCGCAAGTCGCACGCGCGCATCTACGACGGCTTCCCGGTGCGCAACTGGGACCGGTGGATCGACGAGCGGCAGCTCCACATCTTCGTGCAGGAGCTGGACGACGCCGGCCTCGCCGTCGGTCCGCCGCGCGACCTGCTGGCCGGCACGCGGCTGCTCGCCAACCCCGGCTTCGCCGGCCGGCAGACCGACGTGGGCGAGGACATGGAAATCGAGTTCACGCCGGACGACCAGTCCATCGTGTTCACGGCCACGGCCAACCGCGACAAGTCGGCCTACGCGTTTACGAACGCCGACCTGTTCATCACCCGCCTCTCCGGCGGTGAACCGCGCGCGCTGACACAGGGGACGGCGAGCTGGTCGACGCCGCGCTTCACGCGCGACGGCCGCACGCTGCTGGCGCTGGTCGAGCAGCAGGGACCGGCGGTCTACAACGCGCAGCGGCTTGCGGCCTTCTCGTGGCCCGAGATGGGACCGCCGCACGTCATCTCCGACGGCCTCGATCGGGCGGTGAGCAGCTACGCGGTGAGCCCGGACTCGGACCTCGTGTTCTTCACGGCCGAGGATGCCGGCAGCGAACGGGTTTTCTCGGTGGGCATCGGCGGCGGCACGGTCCAGTCGCTGACCAGCAACGTGCACGGATCGCTCAGCAGCGTCGTGATCCCGCAGGACGTGCGCAATCCCGTCATGTACGCGGGCTTCGAGAACGCCAGCACTCCGGGGGAAATCGCGCTGGTCACGCCCACCGGGCGGACCGTGGTGATCACCAGGTTCAACGCGGCGCGGGCCGAGCATCTCGACCTGCCGCCCATCGAAAGCTTCTGGTTCAAGTCCAGCCGCGGCAAGCGCATCCAGAGCTTCATCGTGCGTCCGCCGGGCTTCGATCCGAAGAAGAAGTACCCGCTGTTCGTGCTGATCCACGGCGGGCCGCACGGCATGTGGCGCGACCAGTTCTTCGTGCGCTGGAACTACCACCTGCTGGCCGCGCCGGGATACGTGCTGCTGCTGACCAACTACTCCGGCTCGACGGGCTTCGGCGAGAAGTTCGCGCAATCCATCCAGGGCGATCCCTTCAAGGGGCCGGCCGACGAGATCAACGAGGCGGCGGATGCCGCCATCCGCCAGTTCGGCTTCATCGACGGCAGCCGCCAGTGCGCCGGCGGGGCGAGCTACGGCGGGCATCTCGCCAATTGGCTGCAGGGCACCACGACACGCTACAAGTGCCTGATCAGCCATGCGGGCCTGGTGAATCTCGAGTCGCAATGGGGCACCAGCGATACTATCTACCTGCGCGAAGTCAGTTCCGGCGGTCCGCCGTGGGAGCAGTCGGCGGTGTGGCGCGAGCAGAATCCGATCCGCCTGGCGGCGAATTTCCGCACGCCCGTGCTGGTCACGGTGGGCGAGCAGGATTTCCGCGTGCCGTTGAACAACTCGCTGGAATACTGGGCGGCGTTGCAGCGCATGCGCGTGCCGAGCCGGCTCATCGTCTTCCCGGACGAAAACCACTGGATACAGAAGGGCGAAAACAGCAAGCTCTTCTACGCGCAGATCGCGGCCTGGCTGGATCGCTGGCTGAAGTCCGGCCACTGAAGGAAAGAGAGCAAGGGACTTGTCGGACGAGTGGGACTACTACTTCGCGCGCATCGATGATGCGGTGGCGTCGATCTTCGTCGACCTGGGCGTCCGGCCGCAGGCGCCGGTCGAGGCGCGACCCTGGCTGCTGTGGGTATGGATCACGCTGCAGCGGCCCAGGCCCGACGGCCTGGCTTCGAACGAGGAGTCCCGCACGCTCAACGAAATCGGCGCATCGCTCGATGCGATGATCTCCGCCACCTGCGGCGCGCAGATGGTGGGACGGATCACCGGCGGCGGTCGGCGCGAAATCTACTTCTACGGTGCAGAACCGGGTGAACTGGAGAATGCCGCGGCGCAGGCCATGAAAGCCTTCGAAGGCCACGAATACCAGACCGGCAGCGCGTTCCAGCCCGAATGGGAGCACTACCTGAAGCTGCTGTATCCCTCTGCCACGAACCTGCAGCGCATGCACAACCGGCGGCTGCTCGAGGAACTTGCCGCCAACAGCGACGTACACGAGCTGCCGCGCAAGGTGGATCACTGGATGTACTTCGCCGACGAAGAGGGACGCGCCGCGTGCCGCGACACGCTCACCGCGATCGGCTTCGCGGTCGAAGACGAAGGCGTGGCGGAGGAAGAAGGCGAGCACCTGCCGTTCTCGCTGGTGGTGTCGCGCGTGGACAGCGTCGACACGCACTCGATCAATGGCGTCACGCTGGAGCTGGCTCGACTGGTCGGCGAGCACCGCGGCGACTATGGCGGCTGGGGTTGCGAGGCGACTACAGGGTCCTGACGAACACCAGCGTCAGGTTGTTGGCCGGCATGCGCACGATCTGCTGGCGCTGCAGGCCGTACAGACCGGCGGTGCGCGTGACCTCGTCGAGATCGCGCAGGCCCCACTCGAGATTGCGGCGCTTCAGCGTGGCATCGAAGTCGAGGTTCGACGGCGCCGCCGCGCCGTGCTCGAGATACGGGCCGTAGAGCACCAGCTTTCCGCCGGTGCGCAGGTGGCGCGCGGCGCCGAGACACAGCGCCTGGGTCGCCGACCACGGCGAGATGTGGATCATGTTGATGCACAGCACGGCGTCGTAGCTCGGCGCGACCGGCCAGCGCGGCGCGTGCACGTCCAGCGCGATCGGCGGCTCGATATTGCCGAGCCCGGACTCGCGGATGCGCATGCCGATGGCCTCGAGGTGCTGTGCGTCGGGCTCGGTCGGCTGCCAGCGGATGCCGGGTAGTTCGGCCGCGAAGAAGCACACGTGCTGGCCGGTGCCGGAAGCGATCTCGAGCACGGTACCGGTGGCCGGCAGCACGGTCTCGAGCACCGTGAGAATGGGATCCTTGTTGCGCTCGGCGGCGGCGGAGGTCAGCAGTTCGTTGGCCATGGGCGTGTCAGGCAGGGGTTGCGGCAACCGTGCCTGAGGTCAGGCCGATCCGCAATCCCTTTCCGGCACCGCCTTCTGCTCCGCGCGGATGCGCCGCACGACGCTCCACGCGAACAGGCTGATCACGCCTAACAAGATGCCCATCAGCACGGCGAGCCACCAGTGGAAGCGCGCGGCCTCGATGAGTCCCCAGCCCACGCCGACGGGCGTCATCACGAGCAGCAATGGCCTGGCGATTCTCATGCGTTGCGGACCGTCGCCAGTTCTTTCAGAGAATGTACCGCGAGAGGTCCTCGTCCTTGGCGAGGCTCCCCAGGTGCTCGTCGACGTACTTCGCGTCGATCTCGATGGACGAGCCGGCCTTCTCTGCGGCATCGAACGACACGCTCTCGAGCAGCCGCTCCATGACGGTGTGCAGCCGGCGCGCGCCGATGTTCTCGGTCTTCTCGTTCACGCTGAACGCGATCTCGGCGAGCCGGCGCACGCCGTCCTGCGCGAACTTCACGTCCACGCTCTCGGTGCCCATCAGCGCCTTGTACTGCGTGGTCAGCGACGCGTCGGGCTCGGTGAGGATGCGCACGAAATCGTCGACCTTCAGCGAATCGAGCTCGACGCGGATCGGAAAGCGGCCCTGCAGTTCGGGGATCAGGTCCGAGGGTTTCGCCATGTGGAACGCGCCCGAGGCGATGAACAGGATGTGGTCGGTCCTGATCTGGCCGTACTTGGTCGACACGGTGCTGCCCTCCACGAGCGGCAGCAGGTCGCGCTGCACGCCTTCGCGGGACACGTCCGCGCCGAAGCTGTCCTGGCGGCGCGCCACCTTGTCGATCTCGTCGATGAACACGATGCCGTTCTGCTCGGCGTTCTGCAGGGCGCGCGCGCGCAGCTCCTCCTCGTTGACGAGCTTGGCGGCCTCTTCCTCGACCAGCAGCTTCTGCGCTTCCTTCACTTTCAGCTTGCGCGGCTTGGTGCGCTGCCCGCCGAGGTTGGCGAACATGCTCTGCAGCTGTTCCTGCATTTCTTCCATGCCGGGCGGCGCCATGATCTGCACGCCGGCCGGAATCGAGCGCAGTTCGATCTCGATCTCGCGGTCGTCGAGCTGGCCCTCGCGCAGCATCTTGCGGAATTTCTGGCGCGTTTCGCTGTCGCGCGCGGTCGGCTCGGGATCCGTGGAGAATCCCATCATCTTCGGCGCCGGCAGCAACGCATCGAGGATGCGTTCCTCGGCCGCGTCGCGGGCGCGTTCGCGCACCTTGGCGATCTCCTCGTCGCGCGCCATCTTCACCGACACCTCGGCCAGGTCCTTGACGATCGAGTCGACGTCGCGACCCACGTAACCGACCTCGGTGAACTTGGTGGCTTCGACCTTCACGAACGGCGCATTCGCGAGCTTGGCGAGGCGGCGCGCGATCTCGGTCTTGCCGACGCCGGTGGGACCGATCATCAGGATGTTCTTGGGCGTGATTTCCTGGCGCAGCGGTTCCTGGATCTGCGCGCGGCGCCAGCGGTTGCGCAGCGCGATGGCCACGGCGCGCTTGGCGTCGTCCTGGCCGACGATGTGCTTGTCGAGCTCGGAAACGATCTGGCGTGGGGTCATGGACTTCAAGCCTTCAACTCCTCGATCACCAGGTTGCGATTGGTGTAGATGCAGATGTCGGCGGCGATGTTCAGTCCCTTCTCGACGATCTCGCGCGCCGACAGCTCGGTGTTCTCGGCGAGTGCGCGGGCCGCGGCCTGCGCGAACGGACCGCCGGAACCGATCGCCACCAGGTCGTGCTCGGGCTCGATGACATCGCCGTTGCCGGAGATCACGAACAGCTTCTGCGTGTCGCCCACCAGCAGCAGCGCCTCGAGTCGCCGCAGGTAGCGGTCGCCGCGCCAGTCCTTCGCAAGTTCGATCGCGGCACGAGTGAGATTGCCGAATTTCTCCAGCTTGCCCTCGAAGCGCTCGAACAGCGTGAACGCGTCCGCCGTGCCGCCGGCGAATCCCCCCAGCACCTTGCCATTGCCGAGCGGACGCACCTTGCGGGCGTTGCCCTTCATGACGGTGTTGCCGAGAGTGACCTGGCCGTCGCCGCCGATGGCGACCGCATTGTTACGCCGCACGGCGAGGATGGTCGTACCGTGCGGATTGAAGAATTCGCTCATGGAGACCTACGTCTTGCGTTTTGCCCGAGGGTGGGAAGCGTCGTAGGTGCGGGCCAGGTGGGCGAAATCAAGGTGGGTGTAGATCTGGGTCGTGGAGATGTCGGCGTGCCCGAGCAGCTCCTGGACCCCGCGCAAATCCTTACTCGATTCAAGGAGATGGGTCGCGAACGAGTGACGGAACAGGTGCGGATGGACGTTGGCCGGCAGGCCCTGGTGCCGCGCCCAATGCGCGATGCGCAGCTGCACCGCACGGGGCTTGAGCCGCGAGCCATTGCGGCCCACGAACAGTGCCGTTTCGTCGATCGTCGCGAGCGCCACGCGAACCTTCAGCCAGGCGCGGATCGCCTCGCAGGCCTTGCGTCCGACGGGCACGATGCGCGTCTTCGCGCCCTTGCCGAGCACGCGCACGGTGCGGTCGGCGAGATCCACGTCGGTGAGCGCCAGGCCCACGAGCTCGGCGAGACGCAACCCCGACGAGTAGAACAGCTCCATGATGGCGCGGTCGCGCACGGTGAGCGGGTCGTTGCCCGGAATCTCCAGCAACTGGCTGATCTGGTCCACGTCGAGCGTGCCGGGCAGGCGCTTCGCCGCCTTGGGCGCGCGGATCTCCACCGCCGGATTGCTGGCGACCACGCCCTCGCGCACCAGGTAGCCGAAGAAGCCGCGCACCGCCGACAGGCGGCGCTGCACGCTGCGCGGATTCAGACCACCCGCGTGCGAACGCGCGGCGAACATGCGCACGTGCTGGCTGTCGACGCGCTTCCAGTCGTCGACCTTGCCCTGCTCGAGGAACCCGGCGAGCGCGTGGAGATCGCGTGCGTAGTTGGACGAGGTGTGCGGCGAGAGGCGTCGTTCGCGGGCGAGATGCTCGAGGTAACCGTCGATCCAGCGGCGCTCGGGCAGCGCCGTGCGCCCGCGCGCCACGTCCGGAAGCGGCGCGCCCATGTTGCCGGCGCGCCGTCCGTCAGAGGCCTTCACTGGCGCGAGAGCGCATCCGTGATCAGCTCGCCCATGCGCTTCAGGAATTCCGTGCTCATGCCCGGATGGAAGCGCTCGCGCTCGGTGCTGCCGAGGGCGAGCAGGCCCGCCGAGCCGGCATCGCCCAGCGGCACGAGCGCCACCGAACCGATGCTGGGTGCCTCGGGACCGAACAGGAAATCGCGCTGCGAGTCGCGCACCTGGCCGCAACGCGGCTTGCCCGTGGCAAGCAGCGCTTCGAACGTGCGGATGTTGGCGTCATCCGGCGGAAGCTTGCGCAGGAAGGGCTCGAGTTCCGTGGTCTCGAGCGAGGCGAGCGGCGCGGTCAGCAGCAGCACCGAGTTGAACGCGTCGAAGTCCTCGCGCAGCGAGGCCTCGATGGCAACCAGTGCGGCGGCTGCGGTCGGTGCGTGCAGCAGGCGGCGCGTGAAGCGATGGATGCGCTCGGCGAGCTGATCGTTGGCGCGCGCCACCGCGATGAACTCCGCGAGCCGGCGATCCGCATCGCTCTTCTGGTCGCGCAGCACCTCGACCTGGCGCTCGACCAGCGAGACGGTGGAGCCGGTGCGCATGTGCGGCAGCCGCATGCGCGCGAGCAGCGTCTGATGACGCTCGAAGAAATCCGGGTTGAGCGTCAGGTAGCGCTCGATGCGCTCTTCGTCCGTCTGACCTGCCGGCAAACCACGTGCGGTTTGTGTACTCATTTTCCTGTGGACTCCCTATATCTCCACGCGCCCGGTGAAAGATACAGCGGTCGGGCCTTTCATCCAAATGTGTTCGCCGGCTCCGGGCCACGTGAGCTCGAGTTTTCCACCGGGCAATTCCACTTCGACGGTCGCATCGAGTCGTCCATGTCGTCTGCCGACTGCGACAGCGGCGCATGCGCCGGTGCCGCACGCCAGAGTTTCCCCGACGCCACGTTCGAATACGCGCAGGCGGACGTGCGCGCGATCGACGATTTCCATGAATCCGACGTTCACTCGATTCGGGAATCGTGGATGTCTCTCGATCGCGGGCCCGAGACGATCCACCGGCGCGCTAGCGACGGAGGTCACGGTGAGCACGGCGTGCGGATTGCCCACGGACACCGCACCGATCTCCACCTCGGTGCCTGCCACGGCGAGCGGATACACGTGCGCTTCGGCCGAGGCTTCGAACGGCAGGGATTTGGGGTCGAAGTTGGGCACGCCCATGTCGACGGACACCAGTCCCCCCTGGTGCACGCGGGCACGAATCAATCCGCCCGGACTGTCGAGCACGATCTCGCGGCCGTCGGATGCCAGGGCGTCGCGTCGTTGCAGGAATGCGGCCAGGCAGCGGACACCGTTGCCGCATTGCTCGACCTCGCCACCATCGGCATTGAAGATGCGGTAGTACGCATGCGTGCCGGCACGGCGGGGCGACTCGAGCACCAGCGCCTGGTCGAAGCCGATGCCCGTGTGGCGCGCCGACAGGGCGCGCCACTGCGCCGGTGTCGGCAGGTCGCCGCCGCGCGGCGCATCGAAAACGATGAAATCGTTCCCGAGGCCGTGCATCTTGGTGAACTCGAGCTGCATGGCCCGAAGAATACCTTACGATCCGCGGTGATGCGTCTGACTCCCTGGTTCATCGCCGCATTGCTGTTGTTCGCGCTGTGGCGCCTGTACGTGCAGCGTGACGTCGAGCACGCGCCGGGAGTGCTGGCCGCGGCGGATCCCGAGCAACAGCTGCTGGACGGGGCGCCGGGCATCGAGCGCAATGGCTTCACGCTGCGGCCCCGCGCGGACTTCAGCGCCACGGTGCGCATCCTGCGGCGCGAGGATTACTCACTCGGGCCACTGGCCAGGCTGGTGCCGACGGATTTCGCCGTGGGCTGGGGGCCGATGTCCGACAGCGCGGTGCTCGCCGGCATCCAGATCAGCCAGGGCAACCGGTTCTATTTCTGGCGCACGCGGAGCTGGCCTGTCCCGCGCGCCGAGATCGAGAGCCATTCGGCCAACTGGCACGTCATTCCCGGAAACGATGCGGTGCGCGCGACACTGGATCGCCTGCGCGCCGGCAGCGTGGTCGAGCTGCGAGGGCAGCTGGTCGACATCGAGGGCAAGGACGCCGGCATGCGCACCTCGTTGTCACGCACCGACACCGGTCCCGGCGCCTGCGAGATACTGCTGGCCTCCTTTGCCCGCGAGATCGCGTCGTCATGACTCAGCCCACCGGTACCCGACTGCGGACCGCCGTGGCGGTCGATGCGGCGCAGCTCGCGGATTTCGCTGCACGCACGTTCTGCGAGACCTTCGCCGCCGGCAACACGGCCGAGGACATGCGCCGGCATCTCGAGACGACGTTCAGTCCGGAGAAGCAGCGCCGGGAACTGGAAGATCCTTCCATGCTGACGCTGGTCCTGGAGGACGCGACCGGTCGGTGGGCCGGCTTCGCGCAGCTGCGTGGCGGCAGGATTTCCGACGGCGTGCCTCGGGAGAACGCCATCGAGCTGTACCGCTTCTACATCGATCGGCCCTGGCACGGCAGGGGACTTGCCACTGATCTGATGAACGCGGTCAAACAGCGTGCGCGCGAGCGTGGCGCCGCCGGCATCTGGCTCGGCGTCTGGGAAAGCAACGCGCGTGCACAGGCGTTCTACCGCAAGCACGGCTTCAGCAAGGTGGGTCAGCAGGTTTTCGTCGTGGGCAGCGATCCACAGACCGATCACGTGATGTGGTGTCCGCTCACGTGAGCGCGCGACTCGAACACGTGGCGCTGTGGGCGCGCGACATCGAGGGCGTGGCGGCGTTCTACGAAAAGTATTTCGGTGCACGCGTGGGCGCGCGCTACGAGAATCCGCGCAAGGGATTCGCCTCGCGCTTCGTGCAGTTCGGCGCGGGCGCGCGGCTCGAGATCATGTCGCGCACCGACGTGCGCGCGCGCGACACGGGTGAACAGCTCGGTCTGGCGCACGTGGCCATCGCCGTCGGCGACGAACCGGCGGTCGACGCGCTGGCGGCGCGCCTGGTCGCCGACGGCATCGCGCTGCTCGATGGGCCGCGCCGCACCGGCGATGGCTACTATGAATGTGTCGTCCTGGATCCGGAGGGCAATCGCGTGGAAGTGACGGCGGGATGACTCAGGGGCCGAGCGCGCGGCGCGCCTTGTACATGCAGCGATCCATGACCGTGAAGATGCCCGCGTCGCGCGCCCGCGCGGCGGCCACTTCGTCGACCACGCCTTCCTGGAACCACAGCGCCGGCACCTTCAGGCGGATCGCCTCGTCGACGATGGCCGCCACGTGCTCGGGCTTGCGGAATACGTCGACCACGTCGATCGGGCCGGCATTGCGCACGGCGGCCTCGAGGCTCGGCCAGGCGCGTTCGCCGAGGATTTCCTGCGCGATGGGGTTCACCGGCACGATGCGATAGCCGAATTTCTGCAGCTCCTCGGCCACGTGGTAGCTGGGCCGGTCCGGCTTCTCCGAGAGCCCCAGTACGGCCACCGTGCGGATGCGCTTCAGGAATGAGTCGATTTCGGGTTTTGCGGGGTTGTCGAACATGGCCTGCCTCGCGTTGTGCTAGCGTCCCAGCAGCTCGACTGGGAGGTTGACATGAGAGCTGTGACTATCGCCACCGCGGGCCTCGCGCTATGGGCATCGATTGGCTTCGGCACTCCGGCATGGGCCGGGGACGATCCGGCGCCCGCCGCAGAATCCTCCGACGCACAGGTCACCCAAGGTCCGGTGTTCAATTACCAGACCGGCAACATCGTGCTGCCTAACAAGGTGGCGACGCTGCGCCTGGCGGGCAACTACCGCTATCTCGATCCCGCCGAGACCGAAAAGCTGCTGGTCGCCTGGGGCAACGAGCCTGGCAGCGACACGCAGGGCGCCATCGTGCCGAATGACATCGACCCGATGACCGGCGAGGGCTGGGCCGTGATCCTCAGCTACGAGGACGAAGGGCACATCGACGACTCGGACGCGGCCGACATCGACTATGACGACATGCTCGCGGACATGAAGGAAGGCACCGAGGACCACAACGAGGCGCGCAAGGACGCCGGCTACCAGGCGGTGCACCTGGTCGGCTGGGCCGAGAAGCCGCACTACGACGCGGCGGCCAAGAAGCTCTACTGGGCCAAGGAGCTGGACTTCGAAGGCAGCCCGGTGCACACGCTGAACTACGACGTGCGTGTGCTCGGCCGCGAAGGCGTGCTGTCGATGAACGCCGTGGCTTCGATGTCGCAGCTCGCGCAGATCCGCTCGGACATGCGGCCGTTGATCGAAGTCGCCGAGTTCAACGAAGGTCATCGCTATGCCGAGTTCAACTCGAAGACCGACCGCATGGCAGAGTACGGCCTGGGCGCGCTGATCGCGGGTGGCGTCGCCGCCAAGCTCGGCCTGTTCGG
The DNA here is from genome assembly GCA_035718265.1 of Steroidobacteraceae bacterium. Lineage (GTDB taxonomy): Bacteria > Pseudomonadota > Gammaproteobacteria > Steroidobacterales > Steroidobacteraceae > CADEED01. The sequence continues at coordinate 12,394 of DASTHJ010000006.1, forward strand.
CAAGCTCGCGGCGCTGCTCGTGGCGTTCAAGAAGTTCATCATCGTGGGCGTGCTCGCGATCGGCGGATTCATCGCCAAGCTGTTCGGCAGGAAGAAGGACGCAGCTGCCTGAGCGACTCCGCGCCGCGCCATCGCGTCCGACTCGAGCCCGGCGGACACGAGCTGCTCGTGTCTGCCCACGAGAACGTGCTGGCCGCGGCGCTCGCGGCCGGCATCGCGCTGCCGCACAGCTGCCGTGCCGGGCGTTGCGCCTCGTGCAAGGCGCGCCTGCTGTCGGGCGAGATCGCCTATCCACAGGACCAGCTGCCACCCGGCATCGTGGCCGCCGAAGCGGCGCGCGGCGAGGTGCTGCTCTGCCAGGCGCAACCGCGCGGCGAGCTGCGCATCGAAGTCCGGGCGGCGGTCGGCGCGCGCGTCGCGAGCGGCATCGTCGTGGAGCGGGTGACGCCGCTTGCGATCGGCGGGCGCCGCGTCAGGCTCCGGCTGCTGGGGGACGCGCCATTGCAGGCCCGCCCGGGCCAGTACGTCGACGTGGAGAGCGCCGCGGGCGAGCGTGAACGCGTCGCCGTGGTCGCCACCGATGGCGCTTTCCTGGACGTCGAAGCGCACGAGTTCGACGCGACCGCACTGGTCCGCGTGCGCGGGCCATTCGACACGCCGCGCTAGCGGCTAGATCCGGAACCGGTCCTTGAGATCGCCGGCCATGCGGCGGCTGACCTCGAGCGCCTCCGGCAGTCCGCGCAGGTGCACGAAGTGCTGGCCGCTGGCATCACGCGCGATGCGCTCCAGGTAGCGCGTATTGACCAGCGCATTGCGATGCACGCGCACGAAATCCGCCGCGAACTCCTCCTCGAGCGTCTTCAGCGAATCCTCGATCAGGTCCTCGCCGCGCTGGTGCCGCACCGTCGTGTATTTCTGGTCGGCCTGGAAGCACAGCACTTCCTCGATCGGGATCAGCTTGAGCCCGTCGCGGCCGCGTACGCCGATGTGCGTGCGTCGCGGGCTCTCCTTCGTGGCCCGCGCCACCTCCTGCAGTTGCGGGCGCGTGAGTCTGCCGGCCTTGGTCAGCGCGGCGCGCAGCTTCTCGGCGCGGATCGGCTTCAGCAGGTAGGCGATGGCCTCGGACTCGAAGGCCTGCAGCGCGTACTCGTCGAAGGCCGTGACGAAGATCACCGCGGGCGGCTCGGCCTGCGTGGCGAGCTGGCGCGCCACTTCCAGGCCGTCGATGCCGGGCATGCGCACGTCGAGCAGCACGATGTCCGGGTGCAGCGCATCGCACAGCTCGAGCGCGCGCTGGCCGTTCTCGGCCTCGCCGGCGACCTCGAAGCCCTCCGCCTCGTCGACCATCGAGCGCAGCAGCGCGCGTGCCGGCGGCTCGTCGTCGATGATCAGCACCTTATGCACGCGCGGCCTCGATGGGCTGGAACGGGAAGCGCAGCGTCACGATGTACTCCTCGTCGAATCGCCCGGCCTTGACCGTGGACCGCTCGCCGTACATGAGGTCGAGCCGCTCGCGGATGTTGGCGAGCGCCAGGCGGTTGCCTTCGCGCATCGTCAGGTTGGCCGCGGGCAGTGGGTTGCGCACGACCAGCGTGATCATGCCCTTGTTGAGTTCGCCCGACACCGTGACCACGCCGCCGTCGGGCCGCGGCTCGACGCCGTGATAGATGGCGTTCTCCAGCAGCGGCTGCAACGTGAGCCCGGGCACCAGCGCATTGCGTGGCAGCGAGTCCACCTTCCAGTCGACGCGCAGGCGCTCGCCGAGCCGCAGCTGTTCCATGCGCTGGTAAGTGATCGCCAGGTCGATTTCGTCGGCCAGCGGGATCTCGTTGCGCTTCTCGGACAGGTTGGCGCGGAACAGGTCGGCCAGGTCCTGCACCGCCTGCTCGGCGCGCGCCGGGTTGGTGCGTGTCAGCGCCGCGATGGTGTTCATGCTGTTGAACAGGAAGTGCGGCCGGATGCGTGCCTGCAGCGCATGCACGCGCGCCTTGGCCTGCAGCTCGACATTGTGGCGCCACTCGTGCGTGACGTAGAAATAGCGCAGCGCCAGCGCCGTGACCACCAGCGTGATGACCACGTTGCGCAGCAGGAAGGTCCAGTGGTCCTGCGGGATCAGGCCACTCTCGTTGATCCAGCTGGCGCGGCTGCCGAACCAGTAGGCGGCGGCCGAGATCAGCGTGACCAGCGCGGCGGTGACCGCCAGCACCATGGCCGAGCCACGCCGCACGGATTGCCGGTTCAGCCAGTCGCGCAGCATGCACAGCAACGCCGCGCCGCACAGGCCGATCCACAGCAGGAACATCGAGGTGCGGGCCAGGTCGGCCCAGAATCCCAGCGCCGCCTCGTTGCGCGCCAGGGACAGCACCAGCGCCGTGAGCTCGCAGATGATCACGATGGCCAGCACGGCGCGCGCGCGGCAGAAGTCGGGTAGATAGAGCTGCCGCGCCCGTTCCGCGCCCACCGCGACCTCGCGCGCGGCGCGGCTCATGATGGCGCCGACGCCTCGAACAGCGCTTTCTTCAGGCGGTGCGCGGCGGAGATGTCCTCGTCGCCGTAGCCGAGCTGCATCAGCTCGGCGTATTCGGCCAGCATCGACTCGACCACCGGCAGCTGCACGCCGAAGCGCGCCGCCATGTCGCGACAGATCCCGAGGTCCTTGGCGTGCAGCTTCACGCGGAATCCCGCCGGATACGACTCGCGGATCATGTTCGGCGCGCGATGCACGAAGTACCAGCTCGAGCCCGCGCCCGCGCCCAGCGTGGACACGACGCGGTCGAGCGGCAGGCGGTGCGCGCCCGCGAAGGCCATGGCCTCCGCGCAGGCACGGATGATGCCGGCACACATGATCTGGTTCGTGGCCTTGGTGGCCTGGCCGGCGCCGCTGTCGCCGAAATGTTCGATGGTCTTGCCCATGGCGGCCAGCACGGGCCGGGCGGCATCGAATGCGCCGCGGTCGCCGCCGCACATGATGGCCAGCGTGCCGTTCCTGGCGCCTTCGACGCCGCCGCTCACCGGCGCGTCGACGAAGCTCACGCCGCGCGTGGCCAGGAATTGCGCCGCCCAGCGGGCCGTATCGGCGCTGACCGTCGAGCAGTCGATGACCGACGCGCCGCGCCGCAATCCAGGCGCCATGCGCTCCACCACCTCGCGCACGTCGGCGTCCGCCGAGACGCAGATCACCGCGATGTCCACTGCTTGCGCCAGTTCCTCGAGCGAGGCGGGCGCGGCGACACCGAGCTCGGCGGCGAGCGCCTGCGCTTTCGCAGCCGTGCGGTTCCACACCGCGGCGAGCAGACCCACCTTGTGGAGATTCCTCGCCATGGGAGCACCCATGGCACCAAGCCCGGCGAAGCCAACGCGCGTCATAGGCGCGGGATTATATTGGCCGCCGCGAAAGAAAACGCCGCCCCTTCCGGCGGGGAAGGGACGGCGTCGGTGAACGTCCGGAAGGCTGGCGGCTCAGCCCTGCGGGCCGCAGATCGCCTCGACCTGCTTGGCGGCCTGGAGCCGCTCGGCGGCGAGTTCCGTTTCGGAAAGATAGGTGCGCTTGCCGTCCTTGTCTTCGGTGTACAGCCGGCGCGAATTGATCGCGGTGTTGTAGGCCTCGCGAGCCTGCTTGCAGCGCTCGGCGCGCGTGGCGGCCAGGTCCTTGGCGACGGTCTCGGCGGCACGCGCGTCGGCCTGGCCCTGCGCGATGCGCTGGTTGCTGGCGGCGAGCTGCTGATTCGTGGTGGCCTGCTGCGCGGCATAGCTGCGCTCTTCCGCTTCCGGCGGGCGATGCGAGGAGGTGGCTACGCGGACCGCGCCCGGCATGGGCCGATCGGTGTACATCGTGTTGCCGCGTTCGTCCGTGTACTTGTAGACGTCGCCGGCCTGCGCGGCTGCGCAAGTCAGGACGCCTGCAATGACGGCAAAGATTTTCCAGTGACGCATACGCTTCCTCCGGTGCCGGCATTATCGCAGGGAGTGCCTATGAGAACCTTTGACCTCCATCACAGACAAGCACCGATTCGGGGGTCTCCTTTGAGTTATTCAGGGGTCCCCCGTATGTGGGCGCCCGGAAACGAGAAGCCCCGGCAGCCGCTGGGCTGCCGGGGCTCCATCATGGCTCGAGGCCGGTCGTCGAAGATCAGTCGTAGGCGCGTTCGCCGTGCTCCGAGATGTCCAGACCTTCGCGCTCCGTTTCTTCGTTGGGGCGCAGCCCGATCAGGGGCTTGAGGATCAGGAAGATAACGGCCGACACGGCTCCCGACCATCCCAGCGTGATGAGCACGCCGGTCGCCTGGACGCCGAACTGCGCGCCGATGCTCTCGAAAGTGCCGACGCCGCCGAGCGACGGGTGGCCGAGGATCGCACAGGACAGCGCGCCGACGATGCCACCGATGCAATGCACGCCGAACACGTCCAGCGAGTCGTCGTAACCCAGCATCTTCTTGAGACCCGCGCAGGCCCAGAGGCAGACGAGTCCGACCACGATGCCGAGGATGATGGCGCCGGAAGGACCAAGCACGCCGCACGAGGGCGTGATCGCCACGAGACCGGCGACGGCGCCCGAAGCCGCGCCGAGCATGGTCGGCTTGCCGCGGAAGATCCACTCACCAAAGGTCCACGACAGGGCCGCCACCGCGGTGCACAGGTAGGTGTTCAGGAACACCAGGCCGGCGGCATTGTTGGCTTCGAGGCCCGAGCCCACGTTGAAGCCGAACCAGCCCACCCACAGCATGGCCGCACCGATCATCACGTAGGGCACGTTGTGCGGCGGCATGGCCGCGGTACCGTATCCCGTGCGCTTGCCGACGATCAGCGCGCCCACCAGACCCGCGATACCCGCGTTGATGTGCACCACCGTGCCGCCCGCGTAGTCGATCGCGCCGAGCTTGAACAGGAAGCCCTCGGCGTACCAGACCATGCGCGCGATCGGCAGGTAGGCGAACGTGAACCACAGCACCGCCCAGAGCAGCACCGTGCTGAACTTCGTGCGCTCGGCGAACGCGCCGATGGCGAGTGCCGTGGTGATTCCGGAGAACGTGGCCTGGAACGCCACGAACACGAATTCGGGAATCACGACGCCTTCCGTGAAGGTCGCCGCGTTGGTGTCCGCGGTGAGCCCGTGCATCAGGAAGCGGCTGGCGTCGCCGATCCACTCGCCCGGTCCGTTGAACGCCAGGCTGTAGCCGTAGATGACCCACAGCACGGTGCACACCGAGAAGACGATGAACACCTGCATGAACGTGGAAAGAACGTTCTTGGCGCGCACCATGCCGCCGTAGAACAGCGCGAGACCGGGCACGGTCATCATGATGACCAGCAGCGTCGCCACGATCATCCAGGCGGTGTCGCCCTTGTTCGGGACGGGAGCTGCTTGCGCGGCGTCCTGCGCGGCTGCCAGTCCTGGTGCCAGTGCGGCGAGCGCGCCGAACGCTCCCATCGCGAGCCACGCGGGCTTGCGAGCCGGCATCTTCGGCAGTGCTGCGCCGAGACTGCGCGTCAGGCTGCCACCCTTCGTTCTCTTCTTATCTGATTGCATGTAATGCTCCTCAACGACACTCAGGCTGCCGCCGCGCCGGATTCGCGCGTGCGGATGCGCACGGCTTCACCGACTGACGCCAGGAAAATCTTGCCGTCTCCGGTCTTGCCGGTGCGGCACACATTGCTGATGGCCTCCACGACCGACTCGGCGGACGAATCGTCGAGCACGATCTCGACGCGCAGCTTGGGCACGAATTCGGCCTGGTATTCCGCGCCGCGGTAGTGCTCGGAGTGGCCGCGCTGCCGGCCGTAACCGGAGACTTCGGTCACGGTGATCCCCTGCACGCCCAGGCGCGCGACGGCCATCTGCAGGTCGTCGAGCTTCCAGGGGCGGATGATGGCAGTGATCATTTTCATCGCTTTGGCATGGTTATCCGATGGATCACGCACGCCGGGCGCGCGTATGCTCCCAATCAACTTGTCATCGAAGTGCAGGTTCCATGCCAGCCCCGGGGCATGGCGACGAGGCCCGTCGCGGCGCCAAAGAACGCGGCGCGGCGCAGAGGGCGCCCAAATTTGGGGCGCCGACGCGGCCCGCGCGACAAAACGGGGCAGTGTGATGTCCGATTGTTAGGAGACGCGCCGGTGGATATGCCCAGGGTCGAAGAATTGCTCCGCAGCCTGATGCAGGGTCTGCCCCCGGGGCTCACATCCGGTGCTTCCGGACTGCGCGAGGACCTGGAGAACAATTTCCGCGCGGTGCTGCGTGCCAACCTGGGCAAGCTGGATCTGGCCGGCCGCGACGAGTTCGACGCGCAACGCAAGGTGCTGGAACGCACGCGCGCCCGGCTCGAGGAACTCGAAAGGCGCGTGGCCGAGCTCGAGACGCGCGCCTCGGGATCGGCCGGCCGATAAGCGTGCTGACATAACGACCGCAACCCACGGAGGGGGAGGGGTCATGGTGCGATCGTGGAAGTAGCGCGCGTCACGAGCCGTGCGCAGCTCGGGCTCACGGCGCCGCCAGTCGACGTCGAAGTGCACCTGGGCAGCGGCCTGCCGCAGTTCTCCATCGTCGGCTTGCCGGCCACCGCGGTGAAGGAAAGCAAGGATCGGGTGCGCGCGGCGCTGGCGAACGCGAAATTCGAATGGCCCTCGGGCCGCATCACGGTGAATCTCTCGCCCGCCGACCTGCCCAAGGAAGGTTGCCGATACGACCTGCCGATCGCGCTCGGCATCCTGCTGGCATCGTCACAGGTCGAAGTTCCCGAACGGCTGCTGCGCAGGTGCGAGTTCTACGGCGAGCTCGGGCTCGCGGGAGAGCTGCGGCCCATCCGCGGCGTGCTGCTGGCGGCCTCGCACGCCGCGCGCGCCCGACATCGCGTGATCGTGCCGGTCGAAAACCTCGCCGAGGCGCGCATCGCAGCCTCGGCGGATGCGCACGGCGTGTCGAACCTGATGGACGTCTGCGGCATGTTCGCCACCGGTGAGATCGTGGCGGCGGCCGAGCCGCCCGCGTCCGTGGACGCCGCGTGCGGCGCGGCCCTCGATCTCGCCGACGTGCGCGGGCAGGCCGCGGCCAAGCGCGCGCTCATCGTGGCCGCCGCGGGTGGGCACAGCCTGCTGCTGATCGGCCCGCCCGGCACGGGCAAGAGCATGCTGGCACAGCGTCTGCCAGGGCTCTTGCCCAGGCTCGACGGCGACGACGCGCTCGACGTCGCCGCGATCGCCTCGGTCAGCAACCGGGGCTTCTCGGCGGCGCAGTTCGGCCAGCGACCGTTCCGTGCGCCCCACCACACGGCCTCCGCCACGGCCATCATCGGGGGTGGTCCGCAGGCGCGGCCCGGCGAGGTCAGCCTCGCGCACCGTGGCGTGCTGTTCCTGGACGAATTGCCGGAGTTCAATCGCAACGTGCTCGAGTCGCTGCGCGAGCCGCTGGAAAGCGGCGTGGTGGCGATCTCCCGCGCCGCCGCGCAGGTCGAGTATCCGGCGCGCTTCCAGCTCGTCGCCGCGATGAATCCCTGCCCCTGCGGGTATCTCGGCGAGCCCACCGGCAACTGCCGCTGCGCACCGCCGCAGATCGCGCGCTATCGCGCGCGCGTGTCGGGGCCGCTGCTGGATCGCATCGACCTGCGGGTTGCCGTTCCCGCGGTTCCGAGCGAGGAACTGTTCGAGGAGGCCGGCGCACGCGACGCCGTGCTGACCAGCGCGCAAGCCGCGGCGCAGGTGAACGCCGCGCGCCGCGTGCAGCTGGCGCGGGGCGGCAAGGCGAACGCCGACCTGGCCGGCCGCGAGATCCAGGAGTTCTGCCGCGTCGATCGCGGCGGCCGCCGACTGCTCGCGCAGGCGCGCACGCGGCTGGCGCTGTCGGCGCGCGGCGTGCACCGCGTACTGCGCGTGGCGCGAACCATCGCCGACCTGGGAGGCGCCGCGGACATCGACGTCGCGCACCTGGCGGAGGCGCTGCAGCTGCGCCGCGCGATTAGTTAGGCTCAAAAGCAACGGGCCCCGTGACGCGGTCACGGGGCCCGTTGCGCGCCAGGATTCGCGCGGCCGTTACTTGTTCAGCTCGACGATGTGGTCGACGGCCTGCTTGATTAGGTCGTCCGGCCAGTCCGCCCGACCGCCCTTGGCCGGCATGACGCCGGTCTTGCCAGAGAAGCCGTGCAGCGCGTGGTTGTACAGCGTCTCCTTGCCCTGCGCGATGCGCGGACCCCAGGCGGCCTTGTCGCCGACCTTGGGCGCGCCCGCGATGCCAGCGCCGTGGCAGGCCGCGCAGGCGGTCTCGTAGGCCTCGGTGCCGTTCGCCGGAACGGCGGCAGCGGGCTGCGCGGCGGCGGTGCTCTCGATCTTCAGCGCCGAGTTGTCCTGGCCGGCGACGGCCACGCGGGCCACGGGTTGCAGCCGCTCTTCGACGCTGGCCACGTAGCGCGGATCGTCGGTGACCTTGGCACCCTGGTTTTCCGCGCCGACGTGACGCGCGAGGGCGAAGAGGCCGATCGTGACGGCAAACAAAACGCCGAGAACCAGACTGAAATTATTGAAGAAATGGGAGTCCTGCTTGCTCATAGGGCGCGAAGTATATCCATCCAGTATCTGGCGCGCCCGACAGGATTCGAACCTGTGACCTACGGCTTCGGAAACCGTCACTCTATCCAGCTGAGCTACGGGCGCGGGGACGTGAATTCTAGCGGTTTACAGCCAGCCTTTCCGCTTGAAGAACACCCACGGGCCGATGGCCGAGACCAGCATGAGGCCCATGGCGGCCCAGAAGCCCCAGCTGTCGTGCAGCCAGGGCATTTTCGAGAAATTCATGCCGCACACCGCACCGATCACCGAAGGCGGCAGCAGGAACACGGTGACCACCGAGAAGATCTTGAGGATGTTGTTCTGGTCGATGTTGATGAGTCCCAGCGTGGCGTCGAGGATGAAAGACACCTTCGTTCCCAGGAACGAG
>DASTHJ010000007.1:0-12882 GCA_035718265.1 Steroidobacteraceae bacterium
GCCCTCAAGTTCGACAAGGTCGAAAAACTCCACGAATCCCGCGGCCTGTAACCTGGCCCTTGATTCTTGAGCTCTTAGCCACTCACGTACGCCCCCGCTTCGGGGGCGATTGAATTCGCGCGTCAGCGCTCAAAAAGTCCGGCCGAGGAACAGGTAGTAGGCCGAGCCCCCCTCGTCATTCAACCCGAGCGCGAAGTACACCGGCCCCAGCAACGTATCCAGCCCGAGGTACACGCTGCCGTTGGTGCGCGCGCTGTCCCAGGAGATGTCGCCGCGCTCGGCCCACACGTTGCCGCGTTCCAGCGACGCGCCCACGTACACCGGCACGTTGAGGAATCCGCTGCCGCCGGCGCCGATCTGCCGGTAGAAGATGGCGCGCAGGATGGCATAGTTCGGGCCCACGAGCGTCTCGGGCGTGACGCCGGACATGTTCAGGAACCCGCCGAGCGAGAAGAACGAGCGCACCAGGTCGATGTCGTGATCGATGCGCAGGCCGGTGCTGGCCCACAGGATGCCGGTGTTGCGCCCCCAGGAATGCGCATACAACTGGTCGTAGACGATGAGATCCGCGTCCGCATTCGCGAGCGCGCCCTTGCCCTCGCGCTCGCCGCGCCAGCCGAACGAGAAGGTGCCGCCCTCGCGCGGGAAGTTCACGTCATTGACGCTGTCGTAGCGGAACTCGCCGAAGAAAGTGCGCGAATCGAATTCCTGCGAGCCGAGCACCGGGTCGCCGACGCGCACGTGCGATTCGCCGAACCTGCGCCCCCAGCCGACGCGCACCTCGCCGAAGTTGCCGAGCTCGCGGCCGAGATCGACTCCGTAATCGGTGCTGCGCACGCGGTATTCGGCCAGCAGGTGGTCGTCCTCGTCCGCCACCGGCAGCGTGTGGATCTCGAACTGCGCATGCGGCGCCATGAACCAGCGTGAACGATAGCCGACCGGCAGGTACACCTCGGTCGCGACCCGCGGCGTCTCGCCGACCTGCAGGTCCCAGAGCCATTCGCCGCCGTAGCGCGTGATCTCGGCCAGCGTGCCGCGCAGCGCCGCGTTGAACGAGGAATTGCCCTCGAAGTCGTTCTGCAGCTGCAGCCCGAAGCGCAGGTAGTTCGGACCCCAGGAGTTGCGGCGCGTGGTCAGCGCCAGGCCATAGTCCGTGTCCGGGTTCCACGGCTCGCGCGGCACGACGCGGTAGTCGAAGGTCTCGAGATTGCCCTGCCCGTACAGCTCGTTGACGCGCTCGCCGAGACGCTCCGGGTCGGCGGTCTTGCCGACCTGGTCGCCGAACAGCGCCTGGATGGCGCCCGCGTAGCGCTCCGCCCCGGGCTCGACGCGCAGGAAGTCGATGCGCGGCGGATCGAGGCGGTGTGCGGCGCGCGCGTCGACGATGCGCTGGAACTCGGCCGCCGGCACGGCGAGCCGCGCCAGCCGCTCGCTCGCGCCGCGCGCGGCGCGCTCGCCGATGTGCATGGCCTTGGCGTGCTCGGTGAAGTCGAGCGAGGAGAAATCGCCGAGCGCCGGATCGATGGTCACGTCGCGGTCGGTCAGCGACTGGCGCTGCTCGATGGTGTTGTGCCGGATCAGGATGGCCAGCATCTGGTTGGAGACCGTCGCGACCGAATCGAGCTTGCCGCGCTCCAGCAGCGGAAAGCCGCAGTCCACGACGATCAGCACGTCGACGCCCATCTCGCGCGCCACGTCGACCGGCAGGTTCGACGACAGTCCGCCGTCGACCAGCAGCCGTCCCTCGTACTCCACCGGCGCAAACACGCCCGGAGCCGACAGGCTGGCGCGCATCGCGGTAGTCAGGTCGCCGTGATCGATGACCACGCGGTCGCCGGTCACGATGTCGGTGGCGACCGCGCGGAACGGGATCGCCAGGCGGTCGAAGTCCTGGGTCTCCGCCACCGGCAGCGTGAGGCTGCGCAGGATCTGCGCGAGCTTCTGACCCTGCACCAGGCCGCGCGGCAGCCGGAAGCGTCGCCCCTTGAGCCCCAGCGGGAATTTCACCAGGAAATTCTGGTCCTCGAGCTTGCGGCGGAAGTTCAGGTCCTTGCGTGCCGGCCGGTCGCGGAATGCGTCCTGCCAGTCCACCGACGTCATGACGCGCTCGATGTCGGCGGCGGAAAGTCCCGAGGCGTACAGGCCGCCGACCACGGCGCCCATGCTGGTGCCCGCGATCGCATCGACCGGCACGTGCAACTCCTCGAGCACCTTCAGCACACCGATGTGTGCCGCGCCGCGCGCGCCGCCGCCGGAAAGCACCAGGCCGATCCGCGGACGGTCGCTCACATTCGCGGGCGCAGCTTCCTGCGCTGGCGCGACCGCGGCCGTGAACAGGGCCAAGTGGAGGAAGATGACAGCTGACGACGCTGCTTTTCCCGCTTTCTTGTTGGCTACCACCGTGGCTAGGATAGTCGTTCGCGGCGATAATCGGCCACCCAATCATGCGCATCATCTTCATCCTGGTGGCCCTGCTGCCGCTCGCCGCCAACGCCGATGTCAACGGCTCACAATCCGCATCCGCACCCGCAGCGACCGCATCGCAGGAAGAAGTGGTCGTCACCGCCACGCGTGAACCGCGCGATTCGCTGACCACGCCGGCGAGCGTGTCGCGACTCGACGGGCAGACGCTCGCGACGATCGGCGCGCATCACCAGGCCGACGCGCTCAACCAGGCGGCGGGCGTCTACGTGCAGCGCGGCAGCGGGTCGGAGAGCCTGGCCGCCATCCGCTCGCCCGTATTGACCGGAGCGGGCGCTTGCGGTGCCTTCCTCATCGCCGAAGACAACTTCCCTATCCGCCCGGTGGGCTTCTGCAACCTGAACGAGATGTTCGAGCTCAACTACGAGCAGGCCGGCGCCATCGAGGTGCTGCGGGGGCCGGGCTCGGCCATGTATGGCGCGAGCGCCGTGCACGGCATCGTCAACGTGCTCACGCCAGGCGCCGCCGACCTGCCGGGCCTGTCCGCGGGCATCGAAGGAGGATCCGATTCCTTCAAGCGCGTGCGGCTGGGGTTTGGCCGCGAGCTCGGCGACTGGGCCGTCGGTGCCTACGGCATCGGCACGGATGCGCCGGGCTGGCGCGATGCCTCGGGCGTCAAGGAGGCCAAGCTCAACCTGCTGGCCGACACCGGGGTCGGCGGCGGGACGCTGCGGCTGCGCGCCGCCGGTACGGTGCTGAACCAGGAGACCGCCGGCTTCATCCAGGGCTACAACAGCTATCGCAATGAGTCGCTCGCGCGCAGCAACGCGAACCCGGAAGCCTTCCGCGACGCCTCCAGCGCGCGCGTCTCGGCGCACTTCCAGCGCGAGAACTGCTTCGGCCTCGACTGCCGCTTCGAGCTCGGCGGCATCTACCGTCGCTCGCGCATGGATTTCATCCAGCACTTCCTGATCGGCAAGCCGCTCGAGCACAACGCGCAGACCAGCTACATGCTGACCGGCACGCTGGCGATGAACTTCTTCGCCAACCTGCTCGAAGCGCGGCTCTCGGTGGACGCCGAGACCGCGGACTCCGAGCTCACGGAGTTCCAGCCGCACGCGGCGACCGACGGTGCGCCGGCCGCCAATGCCATCCGCCCGGCGGGATTGCACTACGACTACACGGTCGGCTCCGACACGCTCGGCGCCACGTTGTCGCTCGACTGGCGCTTCGCGCATCACTGGTCGCTCGCGGCGGCACTGCGCGCGGACCGTACGCGATACGACTATGACAACCTCATGCTCGACGGCAACACCGACCAGGACGGTGTGCCCTGCCCCGGCGGCTGCCTGTTCTCGCGGCCACACGACCGCAGTGACACGTTCGACAACGTCGCACCGCGCGTCACCTTGTCGTGGCAACCGGGCGAACGTTCGATGCTGTACCTGTCGGGTTCGACCGGTTTCCGTCCGCCGGAGATGACCGAGGTCTACCGGCTGCAGCGCCAGCAGACGGTCGCGGCGCTCGACAGCGAGCGGCTCGACTCGCTCGAAGCGGGCTGGAAATACCGCAACGACGTGCTGACGCTGAGCACGGCGGTGTTCGCGATGCGCAAGAACGACCTGATCCTGCGCGAGTCCAACGGCTTCTACGTGAGCAATGGCCGAACCACCCACCGCGGACTCGAGTACGAGGCGCGGCTCAGACTGAACGCGATGTTCTCGTTGCGAGCCGCAGGCACGTTCGCGCGCCACGAATACGACTTCACGCGCGCCGTCGAAGGCGGCGAGAACATCGTGCAGGGCAACGACGTCGACACCGCGCCGCGGCAGATGCATGCGCTCGGCATCGATGGGCGTTTCAATGAAAATCTCGGCGCCGCCCTCGACGTGAACTTCGTCGACCGCTACTGGCTCAACGCCGCCAACACCGCCGCATATCCGGGCCACACCGTGGCCGACCTGCGGCTCGACTGGCGCGCACGCCAGGGCCTGCGCGCCAGCCTGCGCGTGGACAACGTATTCGACACCGCTTACGCGGACCGCGCCGATTATGCCTTCGGCAACTACCGCTACTTCCCGGCGCGCGGCCGCGCGGTGTTCCTGTCTCTGGATTTCGCCACACCGTGAATCGATGAAGAGGTAAGCGCTTGCCCTGGTCGCTGTATATCGTCTCCGGACTGCTGTCGCTCGGTCTGATCATCCATTGCATCAAGACCGGCCGTAACACCATCTGGGTTTACGTGCTGGTGATCCTGATCACCTTTCCGTTCATCGGCTCGCTGATCTACATCGGCGCGGAGCTCCTGCCCGAGCTGCTGCGCTCGCGCGGCAGCCGGCGCGCCATGCGCGGCCTGCGCAGCACGCTCGATCCGGAAGGCGACCTGCGGCGCGCGGAGAATCGCATGAAGGTGAGCGGCACCGTGGCATCCCGGCAGGAGTACGCGGACGAATTGGTGCGACTCGGCAGGGCGGCGGAAGCCGTGACCATCTATCGGAATTGTCTGACAGGAGTGTTCGCGGACGATCCGAAGCTGCTGCTGGGTTATGCGCGCGCGCAGTTCGCAGCCGACGATGCGGCCGGTGCGCGCGCCACGCTCGACGAGCTGATCGCGAAGAATCCGGACTTCAAGTCACCGGACGGCCACCTGCTGTACGCACGCGCCCTGGAGGGCGAAGGCAACGATGAAAAGGCGTTGTCCGAGTACGCCACGCTGGCGGAATACTATCCCGGCGCGGAAGCCGGCGTGCGCTATGCGAAGCTGCTGAAGCGGCTTGGACAGGGCTCGCTCGCCCGGCAGACGCTGCAGGCGCTGCTGGAACGGGCCAAATACGCTCCGGCCCACTATCGCCGGGCCCAGCGCGAATGGCTCGACGAGGCCGCGAGCGAATTGCGGAGCTGACTACTTCCTGCGATTGATCGAACGGAAGGAAACGCCTTCCATCATGGCCTTGTAACGCACCGCACCCGGCGAGCGACCCAGCTTCTGCGCCGCGACGCGCGCCGACACCTTCGCCTTCGCGAACTGCCGCAGTTTCTTCATGTCGCTCTCCGACCATTCGCGCATGTGCCGGGCGCCTTTCTTCGTGGCCATCAGTGCAGTCCTCTTCAGCGTGGTGGTTTTCGGCCGTAGTCTAACAACAATTCCGCGGGTGGGAGTCAATCGTCGCCGGATGCCGACATGCTAGGCGGTGGCCTATCAAGAACCCGCGAGATTGATAGAGCAGATCGAAGTTAGGAGCGGCGAACGACCGCTCGAGGCGCGCGCACGGCAACCGCGCGTGTAGGCCGCACACCGCACGCGTTCGTCCGGATCGCCGGTACCGGATTTCCGGCGGTGGCGCCCCGCGACCGGCGTTTCGTCCCGGCATGCAGGAAAATTTTTACAACGCGAGGCTGGCGAGCGCCTAACAGCCGCGGAACCCGCGATTCGGGGCCGTCACGGGGAACTTTCGCGGCGGCCCTGATGTCGCGTCGCGACACCCGGATGCAGGCTCAGCGAGGTACCTGCTGGGTGATGCAATGGATGTTGCCGCCCCCTAACAGGATTTCGCGCGCCGGCACGCCGACCACCTTGCGGCCGGGGAATGCGCGTTTCAGGCGTGCGGCGGCCGCCCGGTCGGTGCGCGGATCCAGCAACGGCATGACGATGCCGCCATTGGCGATGTAGAAGTTCACGTAGCTGGCGGCCAGCCGCATGCCGCTGATGCGGCCGCGTACGGTGTCGCGGACCTGCACGCCGAGGGTCTCTTCGGCCGTGTATCGCAAGGGACCGGGCATGGGCAGTTTCACCACCCCGAGGCGGCGGCCGTGTGCATCGCGCGCCGCGCTGAGCCGCTCGAGGGCGTCGCGCGACACGGCGTGCTGCGGATCCCGCCGGTTGTCGGTCCAGGTCAGTGCGACGGTGCCGGGCTTCACGAAGCAGGCCAGGTTGTCGACGTGCCCGTCGGTCTCGTCCTCGACCACGCCCTGGCCGAGCCAGATGACCTTCTGCACCCCGAGGTAGGCCATGAGGTGGCGTTCGACCTGCTCGCGGGTCATGTCGGGATTGCGGTTCGGATTCAACAGCACCTGCTCGGTGACCAGCGCCGTGCCCTCGCCGTCCACGTGAATGGCGCCGCCCTCGTTGACGATGGGTGCGCGGTAGCGGTCGCAACCTTCGATCTCGAGCACCTTCTGCGCCACCAGGTCGTCCTGGTCCCAGGGGTAGTACAGGCCACCCTGCAGCCCGCCCCACGCGTTGAACCGCCAGTCGACGCCACGGCGAACGCCCTTGTTGTTGGTCACGAAGGTCGGCCCGACGTCGCGCATCCAGGCGTCGTCATGGGAAATCTCGACGACGCGGATGTGCGCGGGCAGCTGCGCGCGCGCGAACTCGAAGTGCGCGCCGGAGACGCCCATGGTCACGGGCTCGAAACGCGAGATGGCCTTCGCCACTTCGACGAAGGCCTGCTGCGCCGGCAACGCGCCCAGCCGCCAGTTGTCCGGCCGCTCGGGCCAGAGCATCCAGCAGCCGGCGTGCGGCGCGAACTCGGCCGGCATCGCGAAGCCGTCGTGGGCCGGGGTGTCGGGGAGCGTGGCCATGGCGGCGATTGTAGCGATCCGAAAGGCGCGACACGCTGTGTTAGCATCGCGGCCCTTTCGTACCTCCGGGGAAAGTCCGCACGATGAGCACGCCTGCCAGTCCCAAGCCCGTTGCGCCGCAGGGCGGCGCGAAGATTTCCATCCACAACGGCAAGCTCGCCGTTCCGGATCAGCCGATCATCCCGTTCATCGAGGTCGACGGCACCGGCCGCGACATCTGGCGTGCCAGCGTGCGCGTCATGGACGCGGCCGTGCAGAAGGCGTACGGCGGCAAGCGCAAGATCCACTGGATGGAGATCTACGCCGGCGAGAAGGCGTTCAACGCGTTCAAGAACTGGCTGCCCGACGAGTCCGTCGAAGCCTGCCGCGACTACCTGGTGTCCATCAAGGGCCCGCTGACCACGCCCGTCGGCGGCGGCATCCGCTCGCTGAACGTCGCGCTGCGCCAGTTGTTAGACCTGTACGTCTGCCTGCGGCCGGTGCGCTGGTTCAAGGGCGTGCCTTCGCCCGTCAAGGCGCCCGAGAAGGTGGACATGGTGATCTTCCGCGAGAACACCGAGGACATCTACGCCGGCATCGAGTTCGAGCACGGTTCCGCGGACAACCAGAAGTTCAAGGAGCTGTTCAAGCAGGCATTCCCCAAGGCCTACGCCAAGATCCGCTTCCCGGAGACTTCCGGCATCGGCTTCAAGCCCGTGTCGCAGGAAGGCACGGAACGGCTGTTCAAGGCGGCGCTGGAATACGCGCTGGCCAACAAGCGCCGCAACGTGACCATCGTCCACAAGGGCAACATCCAGAAGTTCACCGAGGGCGCGTTCCGCAACTGGGCGTATGCGCTGGCGGAGAGCCCGGAGTTCAAGGACAAGTTCTACACCTGGGAACATTGGGGCCGCACCAAGGCGGCTGCCGGCGAGAAGGCCGCGAACGACGAGCAGGCCGCGGCGCTCAAGGGCGGCAGGATTCTCGTGAAGGATGCGATCGCCGACATCGCGCTCCAGCAGGTGCTGACGCGGCCGGACGAGTTCGACGTGATCGCCACGACGAATCTCAACGGCGACTACCTGTCCGACGCGCTGGCCGCGCAGGTCGGCGGCATCGGCATCGCACCGGGAGCCAACATCAACTACGTGACGGGCCACGCGGTGTTCGAGGCGACGCACGGCACGGCGCCGAAGTACGCCGACCTCGACCAGGTGAACCCGGGCTCGGTGATCCTCTCGGGCGAGATGATGCTGCGCTACATGGGCTGGACCGAGGCCGCGGACGCGATCATCTCGGCGATGGACAAGACCATCGGCCAGAAGATCGTGACCTACGACTTCGCGCGGCTCATGGAAGGCGCGACCAAGGTGAAGTGCTCCGAGTTCGGCGACGCCTTGATCAGGAATATGTAACCGGTTGTGGTGGTGCCGGGCACCAATTCCCGTAATTCAGCGGGTGCCCGGTCATTCCATTTCTTCGGGATGCGCACGGATGGCGTATCGCAACGAGCCCTCCGTGCGCCCCAGCCGCCTTGCCACCGCAGCGAGTGACGCAATGCCACGCCTGGCCGCGTGAAATGCGATCCAGCCGCGAACCTTGGCAGCAAAGGCATTGCGCACCGGCGAACTGAGCATTTCCTCGGTGATCTCGAATCGTCCGCACGCTTCCTGCACCAGGCTGTTCAGCGACTGCCGTGATCTGGCAGCCGGCCTGGCACCGAGCATGCGCGCGATGAAGTCATCGCCGCCCAGCACAGCCATGCCCGGCGCCATGACCCGTGCCGGCTCCCATGGCTCCTCCACTTCGGCATCCACGAACGCCCGATAGGTCCGGATCGCGCTCGCCCGATTGCTGCCGAACAGTGCGAGGGCAAAGTCGGTGGTCAGCCAATCGCAGCTCCTCGTGCCCATGTATTCGTGATGACTGCTCCATGGATAGGAATCCGGCCGCGAGACCAGTCCGGCCGTGACGGGATTGCGGTGCACGTATCGAAGCAGCTCCATCATGTAGCTATCCGTGTCGACGAGCGTCGCGTGGAATCGCCGTTCGAAGAAGTGTCCCGTGGTCTGCAACCTGATCTGCATCGCGCGCGCGTATTCCGCGGCGATGTCGTGCATGGGCCGCGAGACGGATTCGACTCCCGCCTGCAGGACGAGGTGCAGGTGGTTCGTCATCCAGCAGTATGCGTGCAGCCTCGCGCCGTACTTGCCAACCGCCCTGGCGACGATCTTGTTCAGCAGGGAACGGTCGCGGTGCTCGAAGAAGATGGGTTGCTGGTGATTGCCGCGCAACGTGATGTGGTAGACGCCCCCCGGCACATGGATCCTCAATCGACGCGGCATCCTTGCCCCCTTCCGACATCAGAAGGTCGGCAATTTGCGGGTTTCAGCGTCGCGAGGCGATGGTCGAATCGGCTGAGAACGTCGAATTACGGGACTTGGTGCCCGGCACCACCCAGCGCCTGGTCGATGTCGGCGATCAGGTCGTCGACGTCCTCGAGACCGATCGACAGCCGCACCGTGCCGGGCTTGATACCGGACTGGCGCGCCTGTTCGGGCGTGAAGTCGCGGCTGCCGACCAGCTGCGGCGGCATGACCAGCGACTCGGTGCTGCCCAGGCTCGCGGTCAGCGCGAACAGCTTGAGGCTCTCGCTGAAGCGGCGCGCGGCCTCACTGCCCTGCTCGAGATCGAAGCTCACCACCGTCCCTGCCTCGCGCATCTGCTTCCGCGCGAGCGCCGCCTGCGGGTGCGTGGGCAGCCCCGGGTAGTGCACCCGCGCCACGGCCGGATGCGCCGCCAGGTGCTCCGCGATGCGTTGCGCGGCCCGCGTCTGCTCGCTGTAGCGCACGAAATAGGTCTTCAGGCCGCGCTGGATCAGGAACGCCGCGTGCGGATCGAGCAACGCACCGAGCACCGAGAAATCCGGCCGCATTCCCTCGATGATCTCGGCGCGCGCGATGACCGCGCCACCCATCACGTCGCCCGTGCCGGAGGCGTACTTGGTCAGGCTGTGCACGAACACGTCGACATCGTATTCGCCGTGCTGGTGCAGACCGGCGAAGGTGTTGTCCAGCACGGCGAGCGCGCCGTGCCGGTGTGCCAGCTCCACGATGCGTTCGATGTCGGCGACCTTGGTCACGGGATTGGTCGGGCTCTCGAACATCACCAGGCGCGTGGGCCGCGACGCCAGCACGTTCTCGATACCGGCGAGGTCCTCGATCGACAGCAGCGTGTGTTCGACACCGAAGCGCGCCAGCAGCCGGCGGATGATGTTGCGCGTCGGCCCGTAGGTCTCGATGAAGCACAGCACGTGATCGCCGGCGCGCGTCAGCGAGATCAGCGTCTGCGCGATCGCGTTGACGCCCGAGGCCGTGGCCAGGCAATCGTCGCGACCCTGCAGCTGCGCCAGCGTCAGTTCCAGCTGGCGCGTGGTCGGATTGCTGGCGCGCATGTAGAAATAGCCGGGCCGCTCGCCGCGCAGCATGCGCAGCGTGTCGTCGATGCTCTCGAACTCGAACTTGACGCTCTGGTAGATGGGCGCGATCACCGGCTGGTTGCCGGGCGGCGGCGACACGTCCGGCGGGTGGTTGACGAGCGTGGGTTTCTTCATGGCGCGTCAGGATTCGAGCAGGAAGTTGTCGGCGTCGAGGTGCGCCGGGAACTTGTCGCGCCAGGCGCGCAGCGCGTCGATGTCCAGCGTCACCGTGGCCGCCTGCGCGCCAGCGTGCAGCTCCACGAGCGGCTGGCCCAGGTAGTCGAGCACCGCGCTGTCACCGGCATGCGCGACGCCGTGACCGTCGTCGCCGATGCGGTTGACGCCGGCGACGAAGGCCAGATTCTCGATGGCGCGCGCGCGCAGCAGCGTCATCCACGCGTGGCGCCGCGCCGCCGGCCAGTTGGCGGCGTAGATCAGCAGCTCGTAATCGAGCTCGGGCCGGCGCCGGCTCCACACCGGAAAGCGCAGGTCGTAGCAGACCAGCGGGCACAGCCGGATGCCGCGCCATTCGATGATCAGCGCGTGGCCGCCACCCTCGTAGTGACGATGCTCGCCGCCCATGCGGAACAGGTGGCGCTTGTCGTACCAGTAGGTCGGCCCGCCCGGCAGCGCCAGCATGAAGCGGTTGAAGTAGCGTCCCTCGTCGTGCACCGCGACGCTGCCGCCGACCGCGGCGTCCAGCGCCCCGGCCTGCTCCAGCAGCCAGGCGCGCGTCGCACCATCTGCGGCCTCGGCCTGTTGCTCGGGCTGCATCGTGAAGCCGGTCGTGAACATCTCGGGCAGCACCACCAGGTCGGTGCTGCCGGCGAGCGGCGCCAGCACGCCCGCGAAGTGCGCGCGATTGGCAGCCGGGTCCTGCCACGCCAGCGGTTGCTGCACGATGCTCAGCCGGAAATTCATGCGCGCGCCTCGTGGGAACGATGTCCGCGAGTGTACGCGGTGATGCGTCGGCCGGCTTCCACCAGCGTCTCGTCGCGCTTGGCCACGCACAGTCGCACGATGCGCATGCCGGCCGGCGGCTCCCGGTAGAAAGGCGACAGCGGGATCACCGCCACGCCCGCCTCGTTGATCAGCCGCTCGGTGAACTGCACGTCGTCGAGCGCGGCGAATTCGTCGAGCTGGCCGTAATCGGCCAGCTGGAAGTAGCTGCCCTGCGCGGGCGGCATCGCCAGACCGCTGCCGGCGAGCTCGCGGCGCAGCAGGTCGCGCTTGGCGCTGAAGAACGCGCCGACACCGCGCCAGGCATCGGGCTTGCGCTCGAGATAGCGCCGGATCGCCTCCTGCAGCGGCGTGGCGATGCTGAAGGCGTTGAACTGGTGCACCTTGCGCAGCTCGCGCGTCAGCGCGGGCGGCGCCACGCAGTAGCCGACGCGCCAGCCGGTGATGTGCAGCGTCTTGCCGAAGGAATACACGGCGAAACTGCGTTCGCGCAGCTCCGGGTGGTTCATGACCGACTGGTGCACCCGGCCGTCGTACAACACGTGTTCGTAGACCTCGTCGGCGAGCACCGTGATGGCGCGCTCGCGCGTCAGGGCCGCCAGGGTGTCGAGGTCATCGGCCGTGGCAACCGTGGTCGCCGGGTTGTGCGGATTGTTGATGATGACGAGCCGCGTGCTCTCGTTGAGACTGGCGCGCACGCGATCCCAGTCGTAGCGGAAATGCGGCGCCTCGAGCGGAATGTGGATGCAGCGTCCGCCCGCCAGCCGGATGGCCGGGTCATAGGCGTCGTATGCCGGGTCGAACACGATGGCCTCGTCGCCCGCGGCGACCACGGCCTGGATGGCCGAGTAGATGGACTCGGTGCCGCCGCAACTTATGGTGAGCTCGGACTGCGGATCGACGCGTCGGCCGCCGCCGACGGCGATCCTGGCGGCGATCGCCTCGCGCAGTGCGACATTGCCCTCCATGGGCGCGTACTGGTTGAAACCCGCGTGCACCGCCTCGCTGACGCAGGCGGCGAGTTCCGGGTCGATGGGATAGTCGGGAAAACCCTGACCTACGTTGACCGCGCCCTGCTCGGCGGCGCGGCGCGACATCACCGTGAAGATCGTGGTGCCGACGTCGGGCAGCTTGCTCATCTGGAACTCGAGCGAGCCGCCGCGCACCCCCGTACGCGGCGCCTCGTGGGACGCCTTACTTCTTCTTGGCGCGTTTCGCCTTGCGGGCGAGCTTCTTCTGCACTCCGGCCGGCGGGTCGATGAAGCGGAAGCGGATCCCCTCCACCATCGCCTTGTACTTCACGGCGCCGGTGGAACGGCCCAATTCCTTGGCGGCGAGTCGCGCCGAGAGCTTCTTGCGCGCCAGTTCGCGCATCTTCGTCAGATCCGCGGGCGTCCAGGGGGCATTGTGTTTACGGACTGATTTGGCCATTGATCGAATCCTCGTCAAGTCGATGGTGG
>DASTHJ010000008.1:0-2613 GCA_035718265.1 Steroidobacteraceae bacterium
GGCCGCGGCAGAAGAAGCTCGACTGGTGGGACCGCTTCCAGACCGCCGACGGCGTGCTGCCGATGATCGCGCGCTCCGCCGTGGCGATCGGCATCGTCGGCAGCGTCGTGCTGCTCGGCAGCCATGTCGGCGAAGCCACGCTGAGCATCTACAACGCGCTCGCCATGCCCGTCATCGTGGACGTCGGCGGCCGCGAGGTGTCCGTGCCGCCGCTCAAGCCCATCGAGGTCGAAGTCCCCGCCACGGGCCGCATCAATGTGCGGGCGCTGAGCGCGGACAACCGGCTCATCGAAGCCTTCGACGAAGATCTGCGGGGTTCGAACGCCCACTACGTCTACAACATCGCGGGTGCCACGCCCCTGTTCGAGTGGACCGCGGTGTATACCGAAAGCGGTGATTCGCCGCCGCCGGGCCAGCGCCCCATCGGCGCGGTGCGCTGGACCACGACGCATGTCGATCACGTATTCGAGGACCCTCCGGAGAACATCCAGGTCGAACGCGGCTCGCGCGGCGTGCGCAAAGTGCTGTCGG
The DNA here is from genome assembly GCA_035718265.1 of Steroidobacteraceae bacterium. Classification (GTDB taxonomy): domain Bacteria; phylum Pseudomonadota; class Gammaproteobacteria; order Steroidobacterales; family Steroidobacteraceae; genus CADEED01. Next base: position 532 of record DASTHJ010000008.1, read on the forward strand.
CAGCCGCCGAGGCAGCGCCCTTCCGGCAGGCCGGCCTCGTCCAGGACGAGGCCGGGCGCGCGCAGCTCATCCGCGTGCATCTGCAATGGGACGCCACCAGCTCGCCGCATTTTCTCGAATGGCTGCAGCTCGGCAGCACGCTGCCGGATTTCGACGCCTTGTTCGCCGGCCGGCTCGCGAAGGCCGCCGATGACCTGGTGCTGCTGCGATTCGAGCAGGACAGCACCGCCGGCGACGAGCACGCCAGCGTGTGCGAGCGCCACCGCGCGCGCGCGGCGTCGGCGCCGGACGAGCCCGACCTGCAATATCTCGGCATCCGCTGCATGCAGGATCATGCCGCGCAGAGCGCGGCCTTCATCGCGGCGCAACGCAAGTGGCCCGGGCATCCCTGGCTGACGTTCGCGGCGGCCTCCTCGTATGCAGAAGCCGGCGACTATCCGGCGGCCGGACCGCTGCTCGAGCAGGCGCGCCGCGGGTTGCCGATGATGGGCGACTACCTCGCCATACTGAGCGCACGCGTACGCCGCCTGTCGGCCGACGACAGTCGCGACCTGCGCGATCTGGCGAAGGCTTCGCGCCAGGTGGCCGCCTTCGCCGCCATCGAAACCGGCCAACACGTGCAAGGCACGGTGCTCGAGCCGCTGGCGGCGCTCGCCCGTGGCGAGCTCGAAGTGGCGACGCGAGGCGCGGCGCTCGCCGGAGATGCGCGCACCCGCGTGCTGCGCCTCGTGGCCGGCTCGGACGGCGCCACACCCGCGATGATCCAGGAAGCATTTGCGCTGCCGGTCGACGACACCGCGGACCTGGAGAGCACATTCGTGATGTACGGCTTGGCGTTGCGCACGGGCCATCCAGCCGATCCCTACCGCGCGCGCATCGAGTCGGTGCTGGGCGCGGAGCGGGCGGCGCCGACGGTCGCGTTCATCGAGCAGATGCGCCGCGGCGCCGATCCGCGCAAGGCGCGCGCGCTGCTGGTGGACACAGACCTTTCCACGAAGCTTTGCGCCCTCAACGCGGCCGTCGTGATGCTGGGGGCGCGCGCACCGGTGGACTGGCGCCACGAAGTCGCGCGCGGATTGTTCGTCGGCGAACGCCAGTACATCGAAATCGGGCCGCGCCGGCCGCCCCAGACGGCTGTTCCGGCGCCGCCCGGTGCAGGCGCTGCGCGCCCGGCGCGTCTCGCAAACCGCTGAATCGAGCACGATTTCGCCCAGGGCGGAGACCGCCGGTCCGGGCCGTGCGAACATTTGCCGCGCGTTTCCATCGCGAGGCAACCATGAACACCGTGAATCTCATGATCGGCGATGGCAGCCGCCCTGCCACCGCCGGGCGCACCTTCGAACGCCGCGACCCTTTCACCGGCGACGTGGCCACCACGGCCGCCGCCGCCTCCGCGGCCGATGCGATCGCCGCGGTCGAGGCCGCCGCCGCGGCCTTCCCGGCCTGGGCCGCCGTCGGGCCCGGCGAGCGCCGCGCCAAACTACTCAAGGCGGCCGACCTGCTGGAGGCGCGCGGCGCGGAGTTCTCCGCGCTGCTCACCGCCGAGTGCGGCGCGATCGGTCCCTGGGGCCATTTCAATGCGCACTTCGCGGCCAGCCTGCTGCGCGAGGCGGCCTCGATGACCACGCAAGTCGCGGGCGAGGTGATTCCTTCGGACAAGCCGAACAGCTTCGCGATGGCCATCCGCGAGCCGGCCGGCGTGGTGGTCGGCATGGCGCCCTGGAATGCGCCGGTGATCCTCGGCGTGCGCGCCATCGCCATGCCGCTCGCCTGTGGCAACACCGTGGTGCTCAAGGCCTCGGAGATGTGCCCGGCGACGCACTCGCTGATCGGCACCATCATGCGCGATGCCGGTCTGCCACCCGGCGTCGTGAACGTGGTGACCCATGCGCCGGCCGATGCGCCGAAAGTCGTCGAAGCGCTGGTCTCGCACCCGGCGACGCGGCGCGTGAACTTCACCGGCTCGACGCGCGTCGGCCGCATCGTCGCGGAGCTCGCGGCGAAGCACCTGAAGCCCGTGCTGCTCGAGCTCGGCGGCAAGGCGCCGCTGGTGATCCTCGACGATGCCGACGTCGACGAGGC
>DASTHJ010000009.1:0-16743 GCA_035718265.1 Steroidobacteraceae bacterium
TCGTCGATGGGCAAGTACGGCATCGACGGCACCAGCCTGGTGTTCGAGATCACCGAGGCCGCCGCCGCGGCCAACCTCACCCACGTGCAGCAGTTCATCCGCCGCATGACCTCGCACGGCGTGCGCTTTGCGCTCGATGACTTCGGCACGGGCGTGAGCTCGCTGGCGTATCTCAAGAACCTCGAGATCAGCACCATCAAGCTCGACGGCTCCTACGTACGCGACGTGCTGACCAACTCGCGCTCGCAGGCGCTGGTGCGCGCCATCGTGCAGCTCGCCGACGCCATGGGCATCACCACCGTCGCCGAATACGTCGAGAGCAATGGCGTGCGCGACCGGCTCGCGGCGCTCGGCATCCAGTTCGGCCAGGGATTCGCGCTCGGTCGTCCGGGGCCGCTCGACGACGTGATCGCCGCGGTGGCGGATCGCGCGCCAGAAGGGCGGGCACGTCCGTTCACCACGGACCAGACGCTGGTCACGCCCTCGGGCATCCCGATCATGTTCAAGCACGCGTAGTCTTCCGCGGCACGCATCCGCGTTCGCCGCGCGAGGTCCGTCCCCGTTTGCTAGCAAACGGGGAATGTCCCCATTTACACTCGGGCGCGCATGATCAGGCTCACCCGCTATCAATGGACCGTGTTCTTCGCGGCGTGGCTCGGCTGGGGATTCGACGTCTTCGACGGGCTGTTGTTCAACTACGTGTCGCCGAATGCGGTGCCGGTGTTGTTAGACATCCCGCTCGGCTCGCCGGAGGCCAAGGCCGCCACGCTGCAGTGGAACGGCATGCTGACCTCGCTGTTCCTGTTCGGCTGGGCGGCCGGCGGCGTGCTGTTCGGGCCGATCTGCGACCGTTTCGGCCGCCGTCGCGTGCTGATGCTGACCATGCTGCTGTACGCGCTCGGCACGGCATCCTGCGCGTTCGTCACCGACATGTGGCAGCTGATCCTGTGCCGCATCGTCGCCAGCCTCGGCATCGGCGGCGAGTGGGCGGCCGGCTCGGCCATGGTGGCCGAGGTGGTGCCGGAGGAGAAGCGCGTCGAGGCGGGCGCGCTGCTGTACACCTCGGCGCCTTTCGGGCTGTTCCTCGCGACCTGGGTCAACGCCGAGATCGCCGGCGGCCTGTTCGCGCACGATCCCGAGCGTTCCTGGCGCTACGTGCTTCTGTTCGGGCTGCTGCCCGCGGCCGTCGCATTCGTGGTCCGGATGTTCGTCCGTGAACCCGAGAAATGGGCCAGCGCGGCGGCCCACGCCGCACCCGCGCGGCTGCGCGAGATCTTCGCGCCGGCGCTGCGCGCGCGTACCGCCAGCGCGCTGATCGTCTCGATCGTCGCGCTGATCGCCTGGTGGAGCTGCAATGCCTTCATCGCCGTGACGGCCACCACCATGGCGCAGGCGGAGGCCGGCGCGCGCGCTCTCGACACGTTTGCGACCACCACGTTGATCGAGAGCTGGAAGACCATCGCCACCAACTGCTTCAATATCGGCGGCCTCGTCGGCACGCTGCTGACCGTCTGGTTCGCCAAGCGCTGGGGACGCCGGCCGATGTACGTGGTGTATTTCCTCGGCTCGGCGCTCTCGCTGTTCGCGACCTTCGGGCTCGACATTCCGCCCATGACGCGGCTGTACCTCTTCGGGCTGATCGGCCTCACGGTGTTCGGCGTCTTCGGCAGCTTCACGTTCTATCTGCCGGAGCTGTTCCCGACCCGGTTGCGATCGACGGGCGCGGGCTTCTGCTACAACATCGGCCGCGTGATCGCCGCGGGCGGCGTGTTCGTCGTGGGCGCGGTGGCTTCCGCCGGCAAGGGCGACGTCAAGATCCTCTACAACGCGCTGTTCATGATCGGCTTCGTGCCGGTGGTCGGATTGCTGTTCATGAAATGGGTCATCGAGACGCGCGGCCAGAAGATGCCGGATTGATCCGCCGCCCGCGCGGCGCGCCCCGGCCTCAGGGCTGCCAGGCGAGATACGACGCGTAGCTGGCCCTGGTCTGGTAGGTCGCGACTCCCGTGCGGCCCTGGCGCAGCATTGCGTCGGTCGCCTCGACCTGCAGCACGCCGTCGACGTAGCCCCGCAGCCGATCGCCCACCACGTCCAGACGCAACAGGTAGTCCTGGCCCGGCGTCACGTCGAGGACGCGACCGGCGAGCAAGGTCGTCACGCCGTCGACCACCTTGCGCAGCTGCACGGCGTGGTTGCTGCGCAGGACCAGCGCGTAGAAGTCGTGACGGTCGGCGAAGCGCGCCACCACACCCGCCCAGGCGGCGGTCGAGGCCGGGTTGAACTCGTCCACGCGCGTGCGGCTTTCGACGATTTCGTCGTCGGTCGGTTCGCCGATCACGGCGAAGGTGCTGTGCCACGCAGTCTGCTGCAGGTCGCCCTGACTCGAGGCACTCCACTGGCCCGCGTCGACCTGCCAAAGCAGGAATCGGGGCTTGACCCCCGGATCATCGCTGGCGAAAAACGTGCTCGACAGCGGACTCACCAGCACGTTGTCGACCTCGTAAGTGGCGTGGTATCCGCGAAATCCCGCCGCACCCCGCGTCAGCGAATGATCGCGCGCGTGCAGCATCACGTTGCCGTCGACCGACGCGTACAGATCGTCGCCGCGCGTATCGAGGCGCACGCGGTAGGTGCGGCCAGGGGTGACGGGCAAATCCGTGGCCGCGAGCTCGGTGACCACGCCGGCAACCTTCTTGGACAGGGCCAGCCAGTTACCGTGGCGCAGGCTCACGTAGTAGAAGTCGTTGAAATCCTGATAGCGCGAGGTCAGGGCAACGAAACCGTCGGCGGCCGGAAAGTCGGTCACGCGCATGTCGGCCTGCACGGATTGATCGTTCCAGTCCGTGTCCGCCAGCAGCGCGCCGCTGGTCGAGGAAGCGTTCGACTGTTGCAGGACGCGCGAGTGGCCGCTGCGCACGATGGCGAGCCGGCTGGCGCCGATCGGCTGCCATTGGCTCGCGTCGTTGTCCTGGAAATCCTGCTGCCGTGGAGCGGGCGTGGAGAATGACTGCGGAATGTCGTACACCCACAGCGCTCCGCGGGTACGCGCATTGTTCTTGTCGATGCTGGTGATCACCAGGCTTCGGCCGGACAGGTCGAACTTGTTGATGAAGTGATCGTCCGCGGCATGCGCGATCGCCACGTCCTCGAACCGGTCGTCGCTGTTGCGATGCCAGACGTGCACGACTTCGCCCATCTGGCCGTGATCCAGGCCCACCGCCGCCAGGTCGTGATCGACGACGACGTCACGGCGTCTTTCAGCCATCGCGTCGTCGAGTGACCGCAGGCTGCCCTGCGTGCCGGGCACGATGCGGCCTTCGGGCTCCAGCGTGAACACGACCGGTCCGCGGCCGGTCAGGACCAGGACGCGGCCGTCGCTCAAGGCCAGGTTGTGATGTCCAACCAATCCACTGACGTCGGATTGCGGAGTTGGCGTCGTCGCAAAGCGCGGCCACTCGAATTCGCCGCTGTTCCGGTACCACCACAATTGAGATTGTTCGTTCTCGTGCCAGTCGTAGCTGTCGCCTTCGAATTTCACGACGTCGTTTCCATCGATCGCACCGGCGGAATGCACCGGGTTGAAATCGTCGCAGTAGCGCAGCTCGCTGCCACGCAGCCGTCCCGCCTCCCGCCATCCGCCCGTCGCATCCTTGGCGATGACCATCGACCACAGCGAACACGGCCTCACGCCCACGAGAATGCGCCCCTGGCTCACCGCGATGGTGGTACTGCTGCCGTAGTCTTCGGTCGCGGCCAGCGCACCGCGGGTCCACGCGCCGCCGTCGCGTTCGAAGATCGCGACCCGTTGCGCCGTCAGCAGAGCGGCGAGCACGTCGCCGTCGAGGTCGATGTCTTCGTTGCCGACTCCGTCATAGCTGATCTGCTCGAGCAGCAGCGTGCGCGCGTATTGCCATTCGCCATTGGATTGGCGATGGAATTGCATCAGCGCGACCTCGGCTCCCGAGCGCGCCAGCGCAAAGATGTCGTCACCTTCGACGGTGGCCGAGAGCGGCTGGTACGGGGAGGGCACATCGATGCGGGTCGGAACCAGCGGGATGGGGCGCGCCAGCGCGCATGCCGGGATGGCAACCAACACCGCGAGCAACAGGGTTTTCATGGGCGGCCTCCGGCAGGTGTTGTCTGGCGGCGAACTGTCTTCCGCGGTTGCAAGTTGTTTGCCATCGTGCAACCGGGCTGGCGGGCGTCGCCGCGCGGCGACGAGGTGCGCTCCTCCGGAAAGGATTTCGAGCGATCCTGAAAATTGTGCCGGCGCGGCGCGTCGTCCGCGATGGGTAGCTAGGCAGTGGACGTACGTACCGGAACGTGCCCGCGACCCGAAGTACGTAGGCAGCCGCGCGTACGGCCCGCAAGCCTGTTGCTGCCCGGGTCAGGAATGGCGCGGCGGTCGCGCGTCGCCATTGTGGCGGCGATGGATGCCGTGCGCGCCGGGAATCACGTGCACGCCGGACTCCGAAGTCGCGTAGCGCGCCGCCGGCGGCAGCGGTTCCGGCGGATCGGACATGCGCCGGCCGGCAAGGCGCTGGAATTCCGCCGGATCGTGCGAGCAGAAGATGTCGACGTCCGGATGCGTGACGCGCAGCTCGCGCAGGCGCCGCTGGTTGCCGAGGCGCGCGCGCCGATCCTTCTCCATCAGCCATTGATAGGCGCGCAGGCCCGGCGTGCACCATGGCGCGTCGTGGTCCATCTCGCGGTAATGGAAATACGCGTCGCCGGCCTGCAGCAGCCAGCCGCCCGCGAAACGTAGCGCCACGCCGGCGTGGCCCAGCGTGTGCCCGATCAGCGGCACGAGCAGGATGTCGTCGGGCAGTCCGGCTCCGCCGCACACCTGCTCGAATCCCAGCCAGTGGTTGCCGTGCGCCGCATCGTGCACCAGCCACTTCGAGCGATCCGACCACTGCTGCGGACGGTAGCGTTGCTGGTCGAGCCAGCTGCGGCGCGCGACGGCCTCGTCGCGTTCCCGGCGCAGCATGTGCACGCGCGCCCACGGGAAGTCATCGAGACCGCCGGCGTGATCGAAATCGAGGTGCGTGAGCACGATGTGGCGCACGTCGTGCGGATCGTAGCCGAGCCGCTCGATCTGCCGGATCGCGGTGAGCTCTTCGCGGAAGTCGGGGCTCAGCAAGGTCAGGAAGAAGCCGCTGAGCCGGCTGCGCGGGTCGCGCACGTCGCGGGTGCCGAAGCCGGTGTCCACCAGCACCAGTTCGTGCGCGCACTCGACCAGCAGGCAATGACAGCAGAGCGAGCCGCGCGTGAGCAATCCCGGGGTGCGGCCATCCATGAGCCGGCCGCCGAGCGGACAGGAGGACACGCAGTTCAGGTGGTGGATGCGCGGCGTCATGTCAGGCTGGATACCGGGTCGCGATCAGGGTTGATAGGCGAGGAACTCGTCGTAGTCGGTCGCCGCCTTGAACATCGCGATGCCGGCACTGCCGCTGGGCAGCGAGTCGTCCGTCGTCTCGAGCCACAGCGTGTCGTTCACGTAGGCGCGCAGCCGGTTGCCGACAGCGTCGAGCCGCAGCCGGTACCAGACGGCAGGCTGCACGGACAGCGGGCGGCTCGCGAGCTCGACGACGCGGCCGTTCACCACCTTGCGCAGGCTCACGCGCTGCGAGCTGCGCATCGACAGATAGTAGAAATTGCGATCGTCCACGTGGCGCGCCGTCAGTCCGAACCAGCGCTCCTGGGTGCCGGTGGGTGAGGCGAAGGTGTCGAGCCGCGCCCGCGCGCGCACGATCTGGTCGCCGGTGGGCACGCCGATGCTGGCGCGCGCATCGCCGGCGATCGAGCTCTGGCTGTAGATCTGGTTCGAGCCGCGGCTCTTGAGGTTCCAGAATCCGAGCCCGGTGTGCGTCCACGGTCCGGCGGCATCCTGGAAGTCGTTGGAGTAGATAGTGGTCGCGAGCGTGGGACTCACGGTCACGTTGTCGAACTCCGCCTGCGCCCGATCGGTCACCAGCGCCGCCCAGCCGGCGGTGGGTCCGCTGGCGTCGGCCTCGAGGACGACCTTGCCGTCGACGAGCACGCGGTGCAGCCTGCCGACCGATTCGACTCGCAGCCGGTAGTTGCGATTGGCTGCAACCGGGAAGGCGGCCGATGCCAGCATTCTCGAGGTGCCGCTCGCCATGCGGCGCAGCTCCACGCGGCCGGTATTGCGCAGCATGGCCTCGTAGAAGTTCTGCGGGTTCTGGTAGCGCGTCGCCAGTCCCGCGCCGCTGCCGCTCGCGCCGAATCCGATGATGCGCACGTCCGCCTCGACGGCTTCGCTGCGGAAGAACGCCGCATCGAGCACGGCACGCGCCTCGCCCTGGATCTGCGACTGGCGAAACACGCGCGACACGCCGCGCGTGGCGGTCGCGAACGCACTGCCCGGGCTCGTGGACCAGCCGGCACCATTGCCCGTGCCGAACGTGTCGTGCACCGGCGCGGGCGCGGTGAGGTCCGTCGGAATCTCGAAGTAGTGCACGAGACCATTGCCGTTGTCGCCCACCAGCACGCGCCGCCCGCAGATCGCGATGGCGCGGCCCAACGACTCGCCGCGCCTGGCGGCGAGCACCGCGACGTGCGTGAAACTGGCGTCGTCCTGGCGCGCGAACACGTTCACCACGTAGGCGTTGCGATCGTGGCTCCAGGCATGCTGCAGCAGGAACTGGCTGGTGTGCGCGAAGGCATCGGTGTGTCCCGAACCCATGAAGCTGTCGAGCGCCTGCACGCGCGTGGCGAGCTCGAAGCCCAGCTGCGGGCTTTCGCGATACACATACGTGCCGCTCTCGGGTCCGCCGGCCACGAACACGTCCGGCCAGCGGATCGCGACCGCGTCACCGAAGCGCGTGGCGCCCTCGGGCGGACGCGCCCCGCCATACGGATTGCTGTCCCAGCCGCCCATGCCTGAACCGTAGTCATGAAAGATGTAGAACTCCGGGACCGGGTCGTCCTCGCCGTCCGGCTGCATGACCACCGCCCAGGATCCGGACAGGTCGGCAGGCCCACCGCGAAATTCGTCGTCGAGACCCGCGGCGCGCACCTTGCCGATCAGCAGGGCACGGTTGCGCCACGTGCCGTCCGCGTCGCGCTCGTACACGACGCCATTCCACGGGCCGGTGCCATCACCGCTGAGCACGCGTCCACCGTCGACCGCGAGGTGCGGGCCGGGGCCGTCGATCTCCAGCTCGGCCGGTTCACGCACCCACTCGCCCGCGACCAGCCGCCAGAAATCCAGGCGCGCGGTTTGCACGGCGGCCAGGCCGTCGCGCATGGCCACGGCCTCCGGAATGATGAACGTGCGGACCTGGCGGGTTTCCTCGAGCTGCCGCACCGGCGTCCAGCTCGTGCCGCTGCGCCGGAACAGGAAGGCGGTGGAAAAGATCTGCGTCAGCGTCGGATCGCCGCCGGGATCGGTCACCGTGCGTCCGGCGGTCGCGATTGCATAGTCGCCATCGATCGCCACGGCGATGCCGAAGCCGTCGTAGGCCGGATCCGGAGTCCGGAATGTCGACGACGGTTCGACGGTGACCGGGCGCGCAACGGCGGCGCCAGCCAGCAGGGCCGAGAGCAGCGCTGCCCACGACAGGACAGCCGGCGAGTACTTGCGCATCGAGACCTTTGGGGAACGCCCCGGTAATCGTTGCTCGTGGAGCTGCAAGTTGCTTGCCAGCGGATGGATGCCGATTCGGCCCCGGCACCCCACCCATGCGGGTCTCCGCCTGCCGCGCCGGACAGAGCCGGGCAACAATTGCGCGTGCGGCTGGAAAAAACCGGATGCCGTCCTACATCCGTGCGGCGCCGCGGCCGGCGGTTCGTCCTACGTGCCGTCCTGCGCGTCGACGGCCAGCTGCACCGTGATCTTGCCGGCGTGGAGGAATTCCAGCGTCAGCGGCACTTTGCTGCCGGCCTCGATTCCGGTCTTCAGCATGACCAGCATCAGGTGGATGCCGCCGGGCTCGATGCGCACCGTGGCGCCGGGTGGGATGACCACCTCGCTCATCGGTCGCATGCGCGCCATGCCATCGACGATCGTGGTCTTGTGAAACTGCACGGATTCGGCTGCCGGGGTGCTCGCGCCGACCAGCCGCTCTTCATCCGCCCCATGATTCGTGATGGTCAGGTAGGCAACGCCCATCGACATGGCCGGCGGCGCCGGCCGGGTCCAGGGATGCTCGATGAGGAGCGGGCCGAGTTCATAGCGATGCGCCGCGACCGGCAATGCGCAGGCCAGCACGAACAGCGGAAAGAATCGACGTGACATCTTGGCTCCTGCCAGGGTGACGGCCCAAGCGGACCGACCGGCGATCGTCAGGCGAACGGCGTGCCGAGAAACGGCGCCGTGCAGTTCTTGCACGGTGCGCCCCGGTGTCCGGCCGGCGGTTCCTCCCGGTCGGCGGGCAGTGCTTCGCGGCGCAGGTGCTGGCAGGTAGCCATGCCTGCGTTCGAGACACGCTCGGCACGGATCGTCATGGATGCAGGCAGCAGCACGGCGGCGCACAACACGGCCAGCACGAGCGGCAGCCAGGATCCGAAGCGCGGAACAGGCGGCAGTTTCACGCGCCGAATCCTAGCCCATCACCGCGGATGTTTCCGTGCCGATTCGCTGAAGCGTTGCGGCGCGACGCCGCTACTTGCCGACCACGCGCAGCTTGCGCAGCAGCTGGCGATCGACGTAGGTGCGGGCGTCGAGCACCAGGCGATCCTGGAACTGCTGCAGCTGGTGCATCCAGAACATCACGATGATGCAGGAGACCAGCGCGGTGAGCGTGGCATTGAACGTGACGCCCAGGCCCATGGTCACGCCGGAGATGTCGCCGCCCATGGCGCCCTGCGCCTCCTGCAGCGCCGCGCCGATGCCGCGCACGGTGCCGACGAATCCCACCGCGGGGATTGCCCAGGCCGTGAAGCGCACCATCGAGAGCTTGGTGTCCATGCTGGCGGATTCGAATTCGCATTCGTCGCGCACCGCTTCGGCCGCGTCCTGCACGCTGCGTGTCGCGCCGAAGCGGTTGTACGCGACCATCAGCAGACGAGGCAGGAAGCCATCCTGTTCCTCGCGGGGCAGGGCCTCCAGCGGCCGGGAGTAGACACGCGCATCCTCGGGCAAGACCACCTGCGCCTCGCCGATTTTCACGTAATCCCGATCGAGCAGCTTGCGATCCTTCTGCGTGAGCCAGGCCTGCCGGCCGAGCAGCAGCAGCGACCACATGCACAGCGTGACGCAGATTTCCTGCTCGTGGTCCTTGAGGATGACGTACACCGAGCGCAGCTGCAGGACGCGGTGCGTGACGTTCGCGGTCTTGACTTCGACGCGCTGGGAGAGCACGGCCTCGGCACGCGGCCGGATCACCAGCGTCCAGATGCTGTGGATGACGATGACCGAGAGCAGCAGCGCGCTGATGCTGTACACCGCGTCGTCCAGCACCCAGTGTGGGCGCTCCTGCCGTTGCACGGCGGACTTTTCGAGGTTCAGCGGGCTGTTCGTCTCGGTGGCCATTCGGGGAATTCCATGAATAAAAGGAGTACACGTTAGTCGGCCGTCCGCGCGCTTAAGTTCCGCCGCGCCCGCGCCGCTGTGACCGGATTGTAACCACCGTGTTACTCGGGCTACTACCGCCGGGCTGATAGCATGGCCGCCCGGTCTACCACCCCGCGGCTCCCGGATGTCCATCGCCCTCGATCAAGTCACCAAACGGTATCAGGAACAACCGGTCGTCAACGACGTTTCCATCGAAATGGAAGAGGGCGAGTTCTTCGTCCTGCTGGGACCGTCCGGTTCGGGCAAGAGTACCCTGTTGCGGGCCATCGCGGGCCTCACGGGCATCGATCACGGTCGCATTTCCCTGCACGGCCGCGACGTGACCCATCTGCGGGCACGTGATCGCGGCGTCGGGCTGGTGTTCCAGAACTACGCGTTGTTCCGCCACATGACCGTGGCCGAAAACATCGAGTTCGCGTTGCGCGTGCGACGCATGAGATCCGCCGACCGCCGCGCGCGGCGCAAGGAATTGCTGAAGCTGGTCGCGCTCGAGGGCATGGACGAGCGGCTGCCGGGCCAGCTCTCCGGCGGCCAGCAGCAACGCGTGGCGGTGGCGCGCGCGCTGGCGCACAAGCCACAGGTGCTGCTGCTCGACGAGCCGTTCGGGGCGCTCGACGCCAAGATCCGCGAGGAACTCCGGCGCACCATCCGCGCCGTGCAGCGCGAGCTCGGCATCACCACCGTGCTGGTGACGCACGACCAGGAAGAAGCATTTGCGCTGGCCGACACCATCGGCGTCATGAACCACGGCCGCCTGCTCGAGGTGGGGCATCCGCACGATCTGTACGCGCAGCCCGCGACGCGCTTCGTCGCCACGTTTCTCGGCGCAGCCAACCTGCTGCTCGCGCGCCAGAGCGCCGATGGCATCCGCTTCGGTGCCACGCCCGTCAATGCACAGGCCGCCGAGCGCCTGCAGGGCGGCCGCGAGCACGAGGTGGTCGCGGTGCTGCGCCCGGAGGAAGTCGAGCTGGCCGAATCGCGCGAGCAATTGTCGTCCAACTACATCGCGCGCGGCGCCGTCGAGGAAGTCGCCTTCACGGGCGCGCTGGAACGGCTGCGCGTGCGGTTGCTGGACGAACCGTCGGCCGCACAGTTGCTGGGCTCGGGCAGCGCCGCCGAGGCGCGCGTCGAGGTCACGCGCACGCAGCCGGAGCGACGCGACCTGCCGTTGCATGCCGGCACGCAGGTGGTGCTCGGCGCGCGCCGCCTGCACGTGCTGCCCACGCCGATCTCGAGTTTCCTGGCCTGCGCGACCACCGAGGCCGAGGCCCAGGAACTGGCGCGCGAGCCGTTGCTCGAGGGATTGTCGACGCGCATGAAGACGCGCGTCGGCCTGCGCGCCATCGCGCCGGGCGCCGACCCGGCGGGTGCGCCGCCGGCAGCGTTCACCGGCGTGGCGGCGATCTTCGCGGGTCCGCAGGCCGCCGGCACCGTCGAGTGGCTGCTCGAACACGGCGCGGCCGAAGTGCTGGTGCTGCCGCGCCTCGCGCCGCATCCGACGCGCGTGTACATCCACTGGACCGATGAAGCGGTGCGGCGCGCAACGCTCGCTGTGTCGGCGAGCCTGCTGCGCCACGTGACCGCCGAGGCCGTGTACCTGGGCATCGTGCCGGAAGGCGCGCAGGCCACCGGCCGCGCCGCACCGATGCGCAAGCTGCTCGATGCGCGCTCCGAAGCGCAACAGACCCACGGGCTCGAGATGCGCACCGAGCTCGCGATCGGCGAGGCCGTCACGGAGATCACGCGCAATCTGTCGGCCGGCGCCGCGCAGATGCTGGTTCTCGGCATCACCGACATCCGCAAGGCGGGCACGGCGTATCGCAGTCTGCTCGCCGCGCAGCCCGGCTGGCCCGTGCTGATCGTCTATCGCGCGCACGATCTCGGCGTGCGCAGTCCCGAGATCGCCGCATGAAGATCGGCGAGCGCGAGCCCAACGTGCTCCCCGGGTTCGGGATCACGCTGGGATTCACGACGTTCTTCCTGTGCGCCATCGTGCTGCTGCCGCTGTCGGCACTGGTGCTCAAGGCCGGCGGCATGGATTTCTCGCGGTTCGTCGACGTCATCACCAGCCCGCGCGCGCTCGCATCCTACCGGCTGTCCTTCGGCGCGTCGTTCCTGGCGGCCGGGCTCAACCTGGTGTTCGGTTTCATGATCGCCTGGACGCTGGTGCGCTACGACTTTCCCGGCCGCAAGATCATCGACGCCATCATCGACATGCCGTTCGCGCTGCCCACCGCGGTGTCGGGCATCGCGCTGACCGCGATCTTCGCGGGCAACGGCTGGATCGGCCAGTACCTCGAGCCGCTCGGCATCAAGGTGGCCTACACCTGGATCGGCATCACGGTGGCGCTGACGCTGATCGGCATGCCGTTCGTGGTGCGCACCGTGCAGCCGGCCATCGCCGAGGTGCAGCGCGATCTCGAGGACGCCGCCGAGACGCTCGGCGCCGGCCGCTTCTACGTGTTCCGGCGCATCGTCGTGCCGACCGTGCTGCCGGCGCTGCTCACCGGGTTCACGCTGGCCTTCGCGCGCGCCGTGGGTGAATACGGCTCGGTGATCTTCATCGCCGGCAACATGCCGATGAAGACCGAGATCACGCCGCTGCTCATCTTCATCAAGCTCGAGGAGTTCGATTACCAGGGCGCGGCGGCGCTCGGCGTCGTCATGCTCTCCATCTCGTTCGTGATGCTGCTCGCGATCAACCTGCTGCAGGTGTGGGGCCGCAAGCGCATGCTGGTGTCGCGCTAGATGGCAGGTCCGACCACCACCGAAGCGATCGCGGCCGAGCTCGCGACCCGGCCGGGCCATCGCAGCCTGGGGACGCTGCTGGTCCGCTGGATGCTGATCACGGTGTCCCTGATCTTCCTCGGCGCGCTGCTCGCGGCGCCGCTCGCCGCGGTGTTCGCCACCGCGCTGGAGAAAGGCTGGCAGGCGTATTTCCAGAGCTTCGCGGACCCCGACACGCGCGCCGCGATCCGCCTGACCCTGACCACCGCGGCCATCGTGGTGCCGATGAACACCTTGTTCGGCATCACCGCGGCCTGGTGCATCGCCAAGTTCGAATTCCGCGGCAAGAGCATCCTGATCACGCTGATCGACCTGCCGCTGGCGGTGTCGCCCATCGTCTCGGGATTGATCTACGTATTGCTGTTCGGCCTGAACGGCTGGTTCGGCGCCTGGCTGCAGGAGCACAACATCAGCATCGTGTACGCGCTGCCCGGCATCATCCTCGCGACCATGTTCGTGACCTTCCCGTATGTGGCGCGCGAGCTGATCCCGCTGATGCAGCAGCTGGGCAATGACGAGGAGGAGGCGGCGATCACGCTCGGCGCGGGCGGCTGGTTCACGTTCTTTCGTGTTACGCTGCCCAAGATCCGCTGGGGGCTGGTGTATGGCGTCATCCTGTGCAATGCCCGGGCGATGGGCGAGTTCGGCGCCGTCTCGGTGGTCTCCGGCAACATCCGTGGACTGACGACCACGATGCCGCTGCACATCGAGATTCTCTACAACGAGTACAACTTCGTCGGGGCTTTCGCGGTGGCTTCCATGCTCTCGCTGCTCGCCGTCGTCACGCTGATCATCAAGACGCTGGTGGAGCGCTCCGGGTACCGGCGCCGATGAAGCGCAACAGCCTCGGATGGTGGCTGGCGGCCAGCAACGTGCTCATCGTGCTGCTGGTGGCCGCCGGCATCGCCTATTTCGCCATCGACATGCTGCGCGGCCTGGCCGACAGCCAGCAGAAGGTGCGCGTGCAGCTCGCCGGCGCCAACTCGCGCGCCGAGATCACGCGCATGGCCGAGGACACGCTGACCCATGCGCGTGTGCTGGCCGAGCGCCCGCCGCTGCGCCGCCTGATCGGCGAACCCGGCCGCCAGGGGCTCGCACCCTTCCTGCGGCGTTCCTGCGAGACCAACGGGCTCGACGCCTGCGCGGTGTTCGACGGCGCGCAGGTGGTCGCCGCGACCGGCCCGGATCTGCCCTGGCCGCAGCTCTACACGGTGGCGGCCGAGCAGGGCGAACGCTTCATGGCCGCGCCGCCGGGCACGGAGTACTCGGTGATCGGCGCGGTGTCCCGGCTGCCGGCGCAATACACTTCGTTCAGCGTGATGGTGGTGCACCTGCTCGACGAGGAGCTCGCGAAGGTGCTGACCGAGCACACCGGCCTGCCGGTGCGCATCCTCAACTACCGCGCGTTCAACGCCACGCCGGTCGACGACTTCACGTCGTTGCATTCCCAGGCGCTGGCCGACGGCCGCTTCGCCGTGCAGCGCATCGAGAAGCTCGGCCTGTATGCCTCGAGCTATCCGATCTTCTCTTCGAGCGGCGAAGGCATCGCGCTCATCGAGACGCGCGCTTCTTCCGCGGACACCGATCGGGCGGTGAGCTCGCTGGTCTGGCGGCTGATCCTGACCGCCGTGGTGTTCGCAGGTCTCGCCGTGGTGGCCGGCGTGCTGCTCGGCTGGCGCGTCACGCGGCCGACGGAGGCGCTGACGCAGGCCGCCGTGCGACTGGGGCAGGGCGATTTCGCGACCTCGATCCCGACCGCGGGTCCGGCCGAGATCGGCCAGCTGGCGCGCACCATGGACGACATGCGTCGCAACCTGGTCGACCTCAATTCCGAGTTGCGCCAGCGCGAGGCCGAAGCGCAGGTGGTGCTCGGCGCCGTGGTCGAAGGTGTCTATGCCGTCGACCAGGAGCGCAACATCCGTTATCTCAATCCGCAGGCGGCGAGGCTCCTCGGGATCGACCCCAAGGAAGCCATCGGCAGGTTCTGCGGTGACGTGCTCAAGCCCTGCGCTCCGCCCGGCTCGCCGCCCGGCGCGCGACCGTGCACCACCACGGCCTGTCCCATCCTGCGCGCCCGGCAGACAGGCAGCGCGCAGTCGGTGGAGGAGCTGCAGACGCGCTCCGGCAACCGCCAGACGGTGATCACCAGCTCACGCGTGGTCGATGGATTGCAGGTGCAGGTCATGCGCGACGAGACCGATCTCGAGGGCGTGCGCCGCGCACGCGACACCGTGCTCGCGAACGTCAGCCACGAGTTCCGCACGCCGCTCGCGGCGCAGCTCGCGTCCATCGAGCTGCTGCGCGAGGGCCTGAAGAGCAGCCCGCCGGAGAAGCTCGAGGAGCTGGTGCTGTCGCTGGAGCGCGGCACGCTGCGCCTCACGCGGCTGATCGACAATCTGCTCGAGAGCGTGCGCATCGAGTCCGGGCAGCTCGACGTGCGCTGGCAAAGCATCGAGATCCGGCAGGTGGTCGAAGATGCGCGCGGCCTGGTCGAGGCGCTGCTGCGCCAGCGCCGCCAGCCGCTCGAGGTCGACGTGCCCGAGGGCCTGGCCCTGCAGGGCGATGCCACGCGGCTCACGCAGGTGTTCGTCAACCTGATCGCCAACGCCAGCAAGTTCGCACCCGAAGGATCGCCGATCCGCGTCGGCGCGCGGGCGGCCGGCGAGCGCGTGAGCGCCTGGGTCGAAGATGCCGGGCCCGGTCTGCCGGACGGCGCGGTCGACATCTTCGAGAGATTCAGGCGCGGCGCCGAGGAACCGGAACCGGGCGGGCTCGGCCTGGGATTGTGGATCTCGCGCTCGATCGTCGAACGCCACGGCGGCACGATCACGGCCACCCGCACGGCCGACGGCTTCACGCGCTTCACGATGAGCCTGCCGACGGAACGCCCGGAGCCGCGGTGAAGATCCTGGTCGCCGACGACGATCTGGACCTGCAGGGACTGGTCGCGTACTCGTTGTCGCAGGCGGGCTACCTGGTCGTGAAGGCGAGCGATGGTCCCGGCGCGCTCGCCACCTTCGATGCCGAGACGCCGGATCTGGTGATCCTCGACATCAACATGCCCGGGGCTTCGGGCTTCGAGGTCTGCACCGCGATCCGCGCGCGCGGCGACGTGCCGATCATGATGCTCACGGTGCGCGGCGAGGAGCAGGACCTCGTGAAGGCGCTCGATCTCGGCGCCGACGATTACCTCACCAAGCCTTTCAGCCCGAAGACGCTGCTGGCACGCGTCAAGGCATTGCTCCGGCGCGCCAGCGCCGAGCGCGGCCACGCGCCGCTCGCCGCCGGTCGCGTGAGCCTCGACGTCGACAACTACACGGTGCGCATCGGCGCCGGCGAGCCCATCGCCCTCACCAAGCTCGAGCTGCGGCTGTTGCAGATGCTGCTCGCCCAGGCCGGCCGGCCGGTGAATTCCGATCGCCTGCTGGTGCAGGTCTGGGGCCATCGCGGCTCCGGTGATCGCCAGCTCCTCAAGCAACTGGTGCACCGGCTGCGCCAGAAGATCGAGGCGAACCCCGCCGTGCCGCAGCTGCTGCAGACCGCCGCGCCCAGCGGCTACAAGCTCGTCGTGGATTAATGGGGACATTCCCCGTTTGCTAGGAAACGGGGACGGACCTTGAACGGGAATGGGGACAGTCCCCTGCGGGGACAGTCCCCCTAGTCGTTCGCGCCGGCGGTGATCTGGTCGAAGTTCGCGCCGGTGGGGAAGTGCGTCTTCTGCGCCAGCTTCCGGCCGCCGAAGTGGTCGATGCCCACCAGCTCGACGTCGGCGAACTGCGCGGTGTACTTCGCGGCGACCTCCGGATTGCGCGGCCGATAGAAGTGCCGGGCGGCGATTTCCTGGCCCTCCGGCGTGTACAGGAATTCGAGATAGGCCTGCGCGATCTCGCGCGTGCCGCGCCGCAGGACCACCTTGTCGACCACCGCCACCGGCGGCTCGGCCAGGACGCTGATCGACGGCACGACGATCTCGAACTTGTCCGCGCCCATCTCGCGCAGCGCCAGGTGCGCCTCGTTCTCCCAGCAGATGGCGACGTCGCCGATGGCGCGCTGTGCGAACGTGGTGAGCGAGCCGCGCGCGCCGGCGTCCAGCACCGGCACGTGGCGGTACAGCTCGCGGACGAAGTGCATGGCGCTCTCCTCGGTACCGTCCGGCTGGCGTTCCGCCCAGGCCCAGGCCGCCAGGTAGTTCCAGCGCGCGCCGCCGGAGGTCTTCGGGTTCGGCGTCACCACCTGCACGTCGTCGCGTACCAGGTCGCCCCAGTCGTGGATCTGCTTCGGATTGCCGGCGCGTACCAGGAACACGATGGTCGAATAGTACGGTGCGCTGTGCTCGGGCAGGCGCTCGGCCCAGTTGAGCGGCAGTAGTTTGCCCTGCTCGGCGATGGCGTCGATGTCGCTGGCCAGCGCCAACG
>DASTHJ010000010.1:0-3474 GCA_035718265.1 Steroidobacteraceae bacterium
TCGATGCGCAGCTTCTCGAGGCCGGTGGCCAGCGAATTGCCGAGAAGCTTCAACAACAGCTGCAGGTTCACGTCCCAGGCGCCGCGCGGCAGTGCATTGGCGAGACCGAGGATGCCCGCGGGCTGGCCCAGCACGCGCACGGAAATCATCAGCACGGAACCGATGGACAGTTCCGCCAGCCGCTTCGCCTCGACCTGCTGGTCCTTGCGCGGCGCAGCTGTGTCGCGGATCTCGCAGAGCCTCAGGTGATCGAGCCGGCTCTTGAACCATGGGTAGGCTTCGAGCGGCGCGGACCGCCACGCCTCCACGCGGCACTGCGCGAGCGCGCCGTGCGCGGCGTAGACCTCGTCGATGGCCGTGCCGTCTGCCGACAACAACCAGACGAAGGCCGTGTCGACGCCGCAGGAGTCGCGCAGGGAATTCAGGCTGTCGCGGATGCAGGCATCCAGCGAGCCGCGACGGATGTTCTGCAGATCGACCGCGATCTTGGTGCAGGCGATGTCGACGCCCAGCGTTGGCTTGCCGCCGCGGGATGACCACACGCCCGTGGAGAACACGTCGGATGCGGTCAATTCAGGATATTCAGGCGCTTGGGCCACTCTTCTCCCTGCTCGATCCTAAGCCTTGGTGGCGGCCGCGTGCACGCTACGCCCTTGATTCCCTGAACGCGGCGATGCGCGCCACAGAATCACGGATGAGCCTCCTCCCAAGTTGCGAAGCATTCTGTCACAAGTTTTTAGGAACTCAAGCTAAGTACAGGCGCTGTTTAGGAATAGCGCGACTGTCATAACGCAGGCATCAATTGCGTTTCGCTTCGTAGTGGATGGCCTTCGAGGCATCGCCCTGCGCCGCGCAGTCCGCGCGCGCGGGACCGCGCACCAGGTACCAATCCTCATCCGACGCGCGGCCCGCGAGATCCCGGTGTTCCGGAAAACACGGCTCGAGCGCCTTCGCCGGCACGAGCAGCACGCGAAAAGGTCCGGCGTCCAGCCACGCCGCGGCGTCGTACGCCTCCTGCGGACCTTCGAGCCAGCGCCGGTGGCCGAAATTCACCGTCGGTCGATCGAGATACAGCAGGAACTGCTCCTTGTAGGCGACCAGTGCGAGTTCTTCCTCGGGCCTCACCTGGCCGAGCACGCGCGCGATGAAGCGGCTGTCCGAGCGCTCCGGGTTCATGGCCGGCGCCAGCACATACGAGAACGCCACGCACAACGAACCGAGCGCCACCGGCCAGGCGGCGAGCGAGGCGAAGCGGCGCGCGGCCAGCAGTCCCAGCCCGCAGACCACGACGTAGACCAGTGCGAAGGCGCGCACCGGCAACGAGTCCGGTGATTCATCGCTGGTGATCGTGACGGTTCCCGTGAGACTGAGCACCCATGCCGCCAGCGCCGCCAACAGGAACAGCAGCGCGAGCGCCCAGCCGAGCCGCCGCACGCCGCGACGCGCCAGCGCCTGCGGGAGCACCGGCAGCGACGCCAGCGCCAGCGCCGGCAAGGCCGGATGGATGTACACGCCGCGCTTGCCGGGACTCAGCGAGAAGAACAGCAGCACCAGCAACGACCAGCCGAGCGGCAGCCAGACGCGCGCATCGCGGTCGCGCCATGCCGCCCTGAAGCGCGGCACCAGCCAGAAGAGCAGCAGGCTGAACGGCAGCCACAACGGCGGTATCACTTCGACGAGGAAGTAATACCAGGGCTTCACGTGATGCCACGCGGCGGCGTAGCGGCTCACGGTCTGCTTGAACAGGATCTCGTCGCGGTACGCGGCGTACTCCGGTGCGCCGCTCATCTCGACGGCCACCAGCATTGGCACGAACCACAGGCAGATCGCCACCAGCATGGCGAACGGCGCCAGCCACCAGCGCCAGCCGCCTGCCCCCGCATCGATGCGCGCCAGCCCCTGCCAGCGGAATGCGCGCATCGTGAAGAACGGCAGCAGCGCCAGCAACGGCAGGAAGCCCACGCCCTTGGTGATCACGCCAAGTCCCGCGACGAATCCACCGAGGCAGTACCAGCCCCAGGCCGGGCCCAGCAGCAGGTGGCGCAGCAGTGCGTACAGCGAGAATGTCGTCAGACCGCAGAGCACGGGATCGATCTGCGCGCCGCGCATCACCAGCGCGAACTGCAGCGTGCACACCGTGAGCAGCGCGGCAGCCAGTCCCGCTTCCCGGCTGACCAGCCGCCGGCCGAAGTCGTAGACCAGGAACAACGTGCCTGCCGCAGACAGCAACGACGGAATCAGGAACGACCAGCGGATGGAGCCGAACAGCGCGTAGCAGGCGGCCAGCATCCAGAAGAACAGTGGCGGCTTGTCCTGGTAGAGATCACCGCCGACTCTCGGGAACAACCACTCGCCCGTGGCCACCATGTCGCGCGCGATGACGGCGAAGCGCGGCTCGTCGGCCGGCCAGGGAGCGCGGATGCCGATGCCCGTGCCGATGATCACGAGCAACGCCAGTGCCAGCCACAGCAGGTCGCGTCCCCGGATCGGCGGGATCGAAGCCGCGGCCTGGCGCCGCGGCGGCGGATCCAGCACCACGGTGGGATCATCGGCGCCGATCGGCGCCTCCGGCGGCGGCGCGGCGGCGGCGGCGGACGCACTAACTACCGGCGCACCGGCCGGCACGTGGATGCCCTCTCCGGGTGCCGCCGCGTATCGGACCGCGATCGCATCGACCGGCGCCGAGCGGGCCGCCGCCGGCGGCACCGGTGGCGACGCCCGCTCGGGCCGCGGCGCGATGATCCGGGTCGAGGCGGCGCGCCGTCGCGACTGCCCCTGCAGCAAGCCGATGTCAGGCATTCTGGACCGAGCGGCGGTGCCGGATGTCCATGACCAGGTTGTACAGCGCCACCGAGGCCGGCAGCAGGTTGGTCAGCACGCCGACCGAGTCGTTCTTTCCCCAGATGAAGTACGAAGTGACCATGGCGCTGCCCGCGAGACTGATGATCCAGAAACTGCGCGGGATGGTGGGCTTGCCGGCGCGCCTGGTGGCCACGGCCTGCACCAGCCAGCGCGCCGCGAACATCAGGGCCCCGAAGAAGCCGATCAGCTTCCAGGGCGTGACCACGATGCCGAAAAAATGGCCGATTACCTGTCCCATCTGGCGTCCCTCATCACGCTGCCGATCATTCCTCGCGCACCAGCAATCCCGGCTTGTACCGGCGCCGCAGCCACATCACGCCGGCGATGTCGACGATGCCCACCCACAGGCGGTTCAGCATGCCGTACTTGGAAGTGCCGCGCGTGCGCGGCCGGTGGCTCACGGGGATCGAGATGACGCGCGCGCCCTGGCGCATGAACAGCGCCGGCAGGAAGCGGTGCATGTGGTCGAACCGCGGCAGCTCCATGAACACCTCGCGCGCGAACAGCTTGATGCCGCAGCCCGTATCCGGGGTGCCGTCGCCCAGCAGGCCCGAGCGCACGCCGTTGGCGACGCTCGATTGCAGCTTGCGGAACGCGGTGTCCTTGCGGCTC
>DASTHJ010000011.1:0-5085 GCA_035718265.1 Steroidobacteraceae bacterium
CCGTCGGGGCGCACCCACGGGAAGTCGCCGCCACTGTTCGGCACCACGATGCCATTGATGTCCGGTCCCCGCACGGTGCCGTCGAGTAGATAGACCGCGGCGCGCTCGGAGCCGTACTGCGTGGGGCGCACCCAGTACACCTTGCCGAGATTGATGGTGATGGTCATGGCGAATTCGAGCGCCGGGGGTGCAGGATATGTCGACACGGGTCCTCCGGATCAGGTGCAGCTGCGCGGGCGTACGACACAGGCGGCGTACGGTTTCATGCTGTACCAGGTCAGCAGCACCCCCGCCGGCCCGATTCTCGTTGTGCCTTCCCCGCCGGTTCAACCATGGAGGAAATGGGATTCCACCGGTGCTGCAGTGTGCCCTCGCCGGCGGCGGGTTCGCCGCGAAGTAGTTCGGACTCCGCTCCGGGGCTACTGCACGAACAGCGCCGCCGCGCCCAGCGCCATCCCCGCCGCGCCGAGCGCGAGCGCGACGTAGGCCACGCGCCGGGTCGCGGCGCGATCGCGGGCCGCATCCACGCCGGCCTGTTCGAGCGCCGCGACGACGTCCTTCAGTTGCGAGGCCAGCTCGCGCACCTGTTCGGCATTCGCGGCCGAGGCCGCCTGCAGCTCGGCGATCTGCTGGTTGAGCAGGTCGGTCTGCGAGTCGAGCGTCTCGATCTGCTTGCGGGTGAAGCCGGGCCGCACGACACCGATGATCTTGTCGAGATTGCCGAGCACCAGGTTTCCGACGGCGAGCCAAGGGACGGCCATGAGAACCTCCTTGCGGTGAAGGGATAACACGATTCACCCGCACGGGGAATGGCGTACGATGCGGCCATGTCATCCCTGCCGGCTCCCGCTCCGACTGCGCTGACCGCGGCGCAATGCCGGGCGGCGCGTGCGCTGATCGAGTGGACCCAGGCGCAGCTCTCACAATCCGCCTCGATCGACATCCAGACCATCGCGGACTTCGAGCGACGGGTTCGCAAGGCCGACGAGACCACGCGGCGTCGCCTGCGCGCCGCACTCGAAGCCGCGGGCGTGGTGTTCATCTCCGAGGACGGCGGCGGCGCCGGTGCGCGCCTGAGATTCAGTCGCGAGGAAGTGTGGGAAGTGAACCGCTGGGAGGACGAAGGCGGAGTTCCCGGCGAAGACGACATCCTCTGACGCGGTGTAATCGCCGAATTCCCGGCTGTAAATTCTGCGCCACGGATTACACGGCCCGTCGGCCGCCTTTCCGGCACCAATCCAGCCAGTCGCGCGCGGTCGCGACGGATCAGTCCTACGGCGCCATCTGCGCCACCGTGTAAGAGCGTTTTTGCGCGTCCCCAACGCCATGTCGCCGGAATCTGGCAGCCGCGGCGCAGTTTGTGGCCCGGCGCTTGCACATCCCGTTGCGACATCACCACCTCATCCATCAGGGCAGGTATCGCAAATGCGCAACTCGTTCAAATCCAGTGACCTCCTCGTATTGTTGTTAGGCGCCATGATCAGTGGTTGCGGTGGAGGCGGCGGTGGCGGCTCCTCACCCCCGCCGGGCAGTGGCTCACCGCCCCCGGCGCCCGCGCCGGCTCCGGAACCCACACCGCCCCCGCCGGCCAGCACTCCGTCCGTGCCGCCACTGTCATCCACGGTGGTCGACCTGGACGACAACCACCAGGTGGGCACGGAGCATTGGGAAGATGGTGCCACCAGCGCCGGTGGCCAGGGCGAACCCGTCGACGGCATCGAATGTGCCGACAATCCGGCCGAGAACTATCACGTGCACACGCACCTGTCGATCTTCCTCGACGGAGAGGCGCTGGCGGTTCCCGGCAGCATCGGCATCCATCGCAGCGTGACCAATGGCGTGGCGAACAACTGCTTCTACATCATCCACACGCACGACAAGTCGGGAAAACTCCACGTCGAGGCACCCGCGCCCGGCACGTACACGCTCGGCCAGTTCTTCGACATCTGGGGCGAACCGCTGGAAGGCGACAATGTCGCCGGACTCACCGGCAAGCCCATCGTGGTCTACGTCACCGACGCGGGCGTGGTCACGCAGGCCACCGGGGACTGGCGTGACATCGAGCTGACATCACATCGCGAAGTCACCATCCAGGTGGGCTCGCCCATCGACGAGATCCCGAACTTCACGTGGAGTGCCAACTAGAGGAGCGTCGACGTGGAATGCGGCAGTCAGGACCTCACGCCTGACTGCCGCAGGATCTCCGGCACCTCGGCCTCGCCGCCGATCGCCATGATGTGCGCGCCCTGGCAGATCTTCGCCATGTCGCGCACCACGGCGGCGGCGAGCTCGATGCCGCGCTCGCGCGCGCGGCCCGCGCGCGCGGCCTGCTCCATCGCCTCGAGCATGTCCACCGGCACCGAGACACCCGGCAGGTTGGCATTGAGCCAGGGCCCGCTCTTCTCCGATTTCAGCGGGATCACGCCGGCGAGCACCGCAACGCCATCGGGTTGCAAAGCGTCGAGGAAGCGGCTGAGCTGGTCGACGTGGTACACCGCCTGGGTCTGCAGCAGTTTCGCGCCGGCATCGATCTTGCGGCGCGTGTTCTCGACTTCGGCGTCGAATTTCGCGGCGCCGGGGTTGCAGGTGGCGCCGAGGAACAGGTCGGGCGTGCCGCTCAGCGGGTTGCCGGCAAAGTCCCGGCCCTGGCGCAGCGCCTCGGCCGCGGCCAGCAGCCCCGAAGCCGTGAGATCGAACACCGGCTTGGCATCCGGGTGATCGCCGCCCGCGGGCGAGTCGCCGCCCATGAAGACGAAGTTGCGCAGGCCGAGTGCCGCGGCTCCTAACAAGTCCGACTGTACGGCGATGCGGTTGCGATCGCGGCTGGTCACCTGGACGATGACCTCGATCCCGCGGTCCTGCAGCAGCTTGCCGACGGCGCGCGGATCCATCGCCATGCGGGCGCGCGGCGATTCGGTGATGTTCAGCGCGTCCACCGAGCCGCGCAGCAGCTCGGCGGTGGCATAAAGTCTGGAGAGATCGATTCCCTTCGGGGGCGTCAGCTCGCCGGTCACGACGAACTGTTTGGCGGCGATCTTCGCCGCGAGGCTGGAATTCATGGGCGGCAATACTGACACGCCCGCCGCGCCCGGTGCAGCGCCCCGCTCGCCATTTCCATAGATTTGGACTATTGCCGTCTCAGGCCGACGCGAGCTTCTCGACGGCGGCGCGCGCGGTCGGCACGAGACCGGCGCCACCTTTCTGCAGGTGCGCGATGATTTCGCGCTTCATGCGTGCTTCCCAGAATTTCGCGATGTGGTTGCGCACGCTGTCGCTCGCCGCAGGTCCCGCCTCTGCATCGAAGAAAGCGGCGATGTCATTGGCCATCGCGACCAGCCGCTCGACGTCCATCAGTCGGCCGTACTGGTTTCGCGCCGGCGCGGCGCATCCGCCGGTACCGCGGCCTGGCGGCGCCGCTGCCATGCCCCCGGCTGTGCCACCTTGACCACCTGCACGGCGGTCACCTTGTACTCGGGGCAGTTCGTCGCCCAATCCGAGTTCTCGGTGGTGATGAGGTTCGCGCCCGATTCCGGGAAATGGAACGTGGTGTAGACCACGCCGGGTGCCACGCGCGTGGTGATCTCGACGCGCAATACGGTGTCGCCCGCGCGGCTGGTGACGCCCACCCAGTCGCCGTGCTCGATGCCGCGCGCCTCGGCGTCGTGCGGATGCATTTCGAGCCGGTCCTCGCTGTGCCAGGCGAGATTGGCCGTGCGGCGGGTCTGCGCGCCCACGTTGTACTGCGTGAGCGTGCGGCCCGTGGTCAGCAGCAGCGGATAGCGGCTCGAGGTGCGCTCGCTGGTCGGCACGTAGGCAGTCACGTAGAAGCGCCCCTTGCCGCGCACGAACTCGCCCACGTGCATGGTCGGCGTGCCCTCGGGCGCCCGGTCATTGCACGGCCACTGGATCGATCCGAGACGGTCGATCTTCTCGTAGGTCACGCCCGCGAACGTCGGCGTCAGCGCCGCGATCTCGTCCATGATCTGCGAAGGATGCTGGTAGTCCATCGGGTAGCCGAGCGCGTTCGACAGCCGCATGGTCACTTCCCAGTCGGCGAGGCCGCCGAGCGGCTCCATGACCTTGCGTACGCGCGAGATGCGCCGTTCCGCGTTGATGAACGTGCCGTCCTTTTCCAGGAATGACGATCCCGGCAGGAACACGTGCGCGAACTTCGCCGTCTCGTTGTGGAAGATGTCCTGGATGACGAGGCACTCGAGCGAGGCCAGCGCCGCGGTCACGTGCGAGGTGTTCGGATCGGACTGCGCCAGGTCCTCGCCCTGGATGTAGATGCCCTTGAAGCTGCCGTCGAGCGCGGCTTCGAACATGTTGGGGATGCGCAAGCCCGGCTCCGGCGTCAGCGGCACTTTCCATGCGGCTTCGAACGCGCCGCGCACCGCGTCGTCGGAGACATGCCGGTATCCCGAGAATTCGTGCGGGAAGGAGCCCATGTCACAGGAGCCCTGGACGTTGTTCTGGCCGCGCAGCGGACTCACGCCGACGCCCTCGCGGCCCAGGTTGCCGGTGGCCATGGCGAGGTTGGCGATGCCCATGACCATGGTGGTGCCCTGGCTGTGCTCGGTCACGCCGAGCCCATAGTAGATCGCGCTGTTCGGACCGCGCGCATACAGCCGCGCGGCGCCGCGGATCAGTTCCGCCTTGACGCCGGTCACGGGCTCCATGGCCTCCGGGCTGTTGGCCGGATCGGCGACGAACTTCTTCCACTTCTCGTAGGAATCGCGTTCGCAGCGCGCGGCGACGTAATCCTCCTGGGTCAACCCCTCGGTCACCACGACGTGCGCGAGCGCATTGATGATGGCGACATTGGTGCCGGGCAGCAGGCGCAGGTGATAGTCGGCCTCGACGTGCGCCGACCTGACCAGCGGAATCGTGCGTGGATCGACCACGATGAGCCGCGCGCCCTGGCGCAGCCGCCGCTTCATCTGCGAGGCGAACACGGGATGCGCCTCGGTCGGGCTGGCGCCGATCACCATGATCACGTCGGCGTGCTGCACGGAGACGAATTCCTGCGTGCCGGCGGATTCGCCGATGGTGTGCTTGAGGCCGTAGCCGGTGGGCGAATGGCAG
>DASTHJ010000012.1:0-13458 GCA_035718265.1 Steroidobacteraceae bacterium
CTGCGTCTCCGGCTCGAGCGCCGCGGCCTCCTGCGAGATCGCGATCGCATCGACGCTCTTGCCTTCGGCCGTGAGCACGCGCGCCAGCTGCGCGCGCGCGTCGCCGGAGGCCGGTTCGTTGGCGAGCACGCGATCCGCCAGCTCGTGCGCGGTCGCGAAATCGAAGTTCTCGAGCGCCAGGTCCACGCCCGCGATCAGCAGCTTGTCGGAGACCTCCGGCGATTCGAGCATGGGGCGCAGCGTGTGCAGCGTGATCGCCGTGCCGCCGGCGTCACTGAGCTCGCCGATGAGCTTGATCAACGCCTCGTCGCCGCCCAGCGCGTGCGTCTTGAGGATGGCCGCGCCGGCCTCGTCCGGCTGATAGAGCCGGACCGCGGCGAGCGCCACGGCGGCGGCGGCTTCCGCGCGATCCGGCTCGAGCCTGAACCAGCGGCGCGCGGCCTTGGCGCTGGCGTCGATCTGCTGGCACTCCGAGGCCACCTTGTTGGCGCGCTCGGAGATCTTCGCGTCGTCGGTCTTCTGCGCGGCCTTGAGATAACGCTCCGTGCCGCCGCGGCAATCGCCGCGCGACAGCGCCATGTCCGCCATCACCAGGTCGGCGCTGTCGGAATTGGTGGTGGACAAGGCGCTGGACACCGCGGGCGCGAGCGCGGCCAGGCCCAGTGAAATCAGCAGGGAAGCGGAGGTGCGTCGCATGGAAGGCACTATATCTGGACCGGCGCCCCTTACAATGGTTCGCCGTGAAAGACTCGATCCGAATGCGCCTGGAAAAAATGGTGGACCGCTATGAGGAAATCGGCCGCTCGCTGGCCGACCCTGCCGTCATCGGCCGACAGCGCGAGTTCCGCGACCTGTCCATGGAATATGCCCGCCTGACCCCGGTGGCCGAGAAATTCGGCGCCTTCCGCGCCCTGGAGCGCGAGCTGGCCGCCGCGCGGGAATTGCAGCAGGACGGCGATCCGCAGATGCGCGAGATGGGCGAGGAGGAAATCGCGCGCCTCGGCCCGCAGATCGAACAGGCCGAGGGCGCCCTGAAGATGTTGCTGATTCCGCGCGACCCGCGCGACGACAAGAACATCTACCTGGAGGTGCGCGCCGGCACCGGCGGCGACGAGGCCGCGATCTTCGCCGGCGACCTGTTCCGCATGTATGCGCGCTACGCCGAGACGCATGGTTTCAGCGTCGAAGTGTTGTCGGAGAATCCCGGCGAGCACGGCGGCTACCGGGAGATCATCAGCCGCATCGCCGGCAGCGGCGCGTTCTCGCGCTTCAAGTTCGAATCCGGTGTGCACCGCGTGCAACGCGTGCCGGAAACCGAGGCGCAGGGGCGCATCCACACCTCGGCGGTGACCGTGGCGATCCTGCCGGAGCCCGATGAAGTCGAGGCCGTGGACCTGAACCCGGCCGAGCTGCGCATCGACACGTTCCGCGCCTCGGGCGCGGGCGGCCAGCACGTCAACAAGACCGACTCGGCCATCCGCATCACGCACCTGCCCTCGGGCATCGTCGTCGAATGCCAGGACGAGCGCTCGCAGCACAAGAACCGCTCGCGCGCCATGGCGCTGATGAAGGCCAAGCTGCTGGCGGCCGAGCAGGAAAAGCGCGACAGCGAAGTGGCGCGCAACCGCAAGCTGCAGGTGGGCACGGGCGACCGCTCGGAGCGCATCCGCACATACAACTTTCCGCAAGGCCGCGTCACCGATCACCGCATCAATCTCACGCTCTACAAGCTGGGCGACATCATGCAGGGCAAGATCGACGAGCTGCTGGATGCCCTGCAGCACGAGCACCAGGCCGAGCAGCTCGCCGAGGAAGAACAGCGGGGCGCTGCGTGAATGCCGCGGCCGATGCCCGGTTGGCGGCACTCGCCTCGCCGCCGGTCATCGCCGTCCCGAGCGCCACCGGCGTGGATGCGCAGGTGGTGCTCGCCGGTCCCGGCGCGCGCACGATCGCCTTCCTGATCGACTTCCTGATCCGCGCCGGACTGGCGCTCGCCTGGCTGCTGGTCGCCGCGTTGCTGATCCTCGGCAACGTGGACTTCCAGGTTCCCGACGGCCGCGAGACCCTCTGGTACCTCGGCGGCGCGATCCCCGCCACCGCCATCTACTTCCTCTATCACCCGGTGCTCGAACCGCTGATGGGCGGTCGCACCCCCGGCAAGCGCATGACCGGCCTGCGCGTGCTCACGCCCGAGGGCGTGGTCCCCGGCGTCGGCGCGCTGGTCACGCGCAACCTGTTCCGCATCATCGATTCGATGCCGGCGCTGTACGTGGTCGGGCTGCTGTTCGTGATCTTCGGGCGGCGGCACCTGCGGCTCGGTGACATGGCGGCCGGCACGGTGCTCGCGGTGGAGCGCGCACACTTCCTGGAAAAGCTCGAGGCCGCACGCGGTGCCTCGGCGGACCATGCCGCACTGCAAGCCGCGCGGCGGCGCGCGGCGGCGCTCGGCCGCCGGCGCGGCAGCGACGTGCGCGAAGCACTGGCGGTGGTCGAAGACTACCGCCAGGCGGCGCGCGCGCTCGGCGCCGCGCGGGCCGGCGGCGGCGACGAATACCTCGAGGCCAGCTACGCCGACCTGCACGATGTGATCCATCGCCCGGCGCGGCGGCTGCGCGACGTGTTGCTGGCGTTGTTGCGTGATCGCGTGCCGGCGGCGATGCACACCATGCGCTATCACACGTTCGGGGTCACGATGCTGTTCGTGATCTCGGCGGTCGCCGGCTTCTGGCTGATCTACAGCTACCCGGACCTCATCGCCATGTTCGCGAGTCCGCAGCTCATCGCCACGGTGGAGCGCGGCGAGTTGTGGACCGAGGGACTGTTGAACGTCACGCCGTCGGCCGTGCTGTCGGTCTCGATCCTCACGAACAACATCATCGTGTCGCTGTTCGCGTTCTGCTCCGGCATCGTGTTCGGGCTCGGCACGTTCTACCTCATCGGCCTCAACGGCTTTTCGCTGGGCGCGATCTTCGCGTTCACCGGCCAGCACGGCCTCGCCGGCAAGCTGTTCGATTTCGTGATCGCGCACGGCTGCGTGGAGCTGTCCTGCATCTGCATCTCCGGCGCCGCCGGGTCGCTGATCGGCGAGGCGCTGATCCGCCCCGGCGCGCGCACGCGCAGCGAGGCGTTCGGCGCGGCGGCGCGCGACGGCGTGTGCGTGCTGATCGTCGTGACGCTGCTGCTGTTCGTCTGCGGGTTCATCGAGGGGTACATTTCGCCGGACCCGGAAGTGCCGCGCTGGGCGCGCGTGACCATCGGCGTGGGCTACTGGCTGTTCATGATTTCCGTGTTGCGCGGTTACGTCTTCGGCCGCAGCCGTGGCGGGCCACCGATCCGCGCCTGAGCATTCAGCCGCCGTTCAGGTTCGGAGCGCAGGATGCACGTCAGCGTCAACCGTTTCCGACGCGGTGCGTTATGGGATCGAGGTGTTTCACATGCGTATGCCCGCTGCTGCGTTGCTGATGGCCCTGTCCGCCGCCGCCCTGGCGGATGATCCGCCGCCCGCTGCCGACGCGCCGCCCGACATCGAAGGCCCCTCGACCGCGCCGTCGGAGCTCTTCGTGTACGCCGCGCACGGTCAGAGCGACAAGCAGCTCGACCGCGACCGCTACGAGTGCCACAACTGGGCGGTGAAGCAGTCAGGCTACAACCCCAGCGACCCGCATCTCGCACCGCACCAGCAGGTGCAGGTCGTGGCCGCGCCGCGCCCCGGGCGCGACACGGTGGCCGGCGCCGTCTCGGGCGCGATGGTCGGGGCCATCATCGGCGCGCCGCACGACACCGGCGAAGGCGCGGTCGTCGGCGCGATCGCCGGCGGCGTGCTCGGCGCCGCCAGCGAGTCGGCGCGCAAGAAGGAAGCCAAGCGCATCGACGACGCCAACAATGCCGCCGCGCAGGCGGAGCGCGCGCGACTGGAGAAGGAAGCGTCCGACTACAAGCGCGCGATCAGCGCCTGCCTGGAAGGCCGCGGATACACGGTGAAGTGACATGAAAACCAAGATCTTTTTGAACGGAATCCTGGGTGCCGCGCTGCTGCTCGGCCTGGCGGGCGCGGCGCATGCGGATCGTCCGCACCGGCAGCCACGCGACTTCACCCAGAGGGCGGTCCGGCAGGTGGCGACGCGCGTCGACCATCGCTATCACCACAATCGCAGCTATCCGGTGCGCGGCCACGTGTACCACGCGCTGCCGCACCGCTACGTCAGCATCCGCTACCGCGGCGGGCCTTACTACTACGGCGGCGGTGTCTGGTACCGGCCCTACGGGCCGCGCTACGTCGTGGTGGCGCCGCCCATCGGCATCGGCGTCGGGTTCCTGCCGCCCTACTACACCACGGTGTGGTTCGGCGGCGTGCCTTACTACTACGCCGACGATGTCTATTACGTGTGGCGCCCGCAGCGCCGCGAGTACGTGGTGACCCGCCCGCCGGCCGGCGAGCCGGCGCGCGTCGAGGCGCCCTCGGGCAGCACCGAGATCTTCGTGTATCCGAAGAACGGCCAGAGCGAAGCGCAGCAGTCGACGGATCGCTACGAGTGCCATGCCTGGGCCGTGCAGCAGAGCGGCTTCGATCCGACGCGGCCGAGTGGCGGCGTGGAGGAGTCGCAGATCGAGGCGAAGCGCGCGGATTATCGGCGCGCGGAGGGAGCGTGCCTCGAGGGGCGCGGCTACAGCGTCAAGTGAGCGGGCCGGCGCACGCTCACACGCGGCGCCTGCTCCGCAGCCTCAGATACGAATCGAACACCGCCCGATCCAGCTCGTCATCCGCCTCGTCCAGCACCACCGCGCCCTGGTGCCTCATCCGCGCCACCTGCTGTTCCGCGCGGCGCCGATGCTCGCGCGCGGCGAGTGACACCGCCGGATCGCGCCAGTCCTCGGCGCGCTGCCCGGCGAGCCGCGCGAGCTCGGCGGCGTGCGGCGAAGCGACGATGGGCAGGTGCCGCGGCACCAGCGCCTTCAGGGCCTGCAGCAACGCTTCGTTGCGCGTGGGTTCGGCGAGGTCCGTGAGCCATACCACCAGCCCGCGATGCCGCAGCATGCGCCGCACCTGCACGGCGGCGGCGATCGGATCGGGTTCGCCGCGCTGCGTTTCCAGCGTCGCGAGCGCATGTCGCAGGCGCGTGACGGCACGCAGGCCGCGATCCGGCGGGCAGGCCCGCAAGGCGCGCTCGGCATACACCAGCACGCCGACCCGGTCCTCGATGGACACGGCGTGCTCGGCGAGTCGCGCGGCGACGTTCGCGTACAGTCCGAGCCGATCCAGCTCGCCGGCGCGCACGCGACTGGCGCGGCCGGCGTCGACGACGATCAGGATTTCCAGGTGCTGCGCCTCGCTGTACTCGCGCGAGATCAGCTCGCCGCGGCGCGCCGTGGCCTTCCAGTCGATGCGCGACAGCGCATCACCGGGCGCGTAATCCCGCAATTGCAGCAACTCCACCCCGACACCGGGCAGACGTCGCGGCGTCTCGCCGGCCGACTCTCCGGCGATGGCGCGCGCGCTGCGCGGCAGGCTGTCCGGCGCAATGCTGAACCGTGCATCCAGCGGCAGCGTGCGGCTCCACCAGGCAAGCTGGAACCGTCCCATCAACCGCGCCGGCACCTCGCCGAAATGTCCCGCGCCGAGCCGCAGCGGCAGAAGGGCAACGGCATCGCGCCACACTTCACCCGGCGGCACGTCGACTTCCCGCACTTCCCCCGCCTGCCGCATCGCGGCGGGCAGCACGCGCACATACTGGATGCGCACGTCGCGCGTGCGGTTGTGCTCGAACGCGAACGCGCCGTTCGCGAGCCGCCCGAGCTTGAGGCGCGAATCCAGCAGCATGCGCACCTTCACCTGCGTGCGCCGGAAATACGCCGCCTCGATGGCGAGCCCGGTGAGCAGCAGGAATGCCGGGAACATCCACGCGCTGGCGAACGCCGGCTCGTCCGACCAGGTGCCCGCGATGCCGAGCAGCGCGGTCAGCATGACGAACAGGTAGCCGCGCAACGCGAGGTGCATCGTCGCTACCGGGGCACGGGTGTCGCTTCGAGGATGGCGCCGACCACGCCGAGATCCGTGTCACCGTCGAGCGCGGCCTCGGGCTTCAGCACCAGGCGATGCGGGATCACCCAGCGGGCCACGGCCTGCACGTCGTCCGGCGCCACGAAGTCGCCGGCGCGCAGGCCGGCATGCACGCGCGCCGCGCGCAACAGCGCCAGCGCACCGCGCGTGGACAGCCCGAGCGACACGCGCGGGTGCTCGCGCGTGGCACGCGCCAGGTCCAGCACGTAGTCGCTGAGCGCCTGCGAGACGTGCAGCGCGCTCGCCGCGGCGCGCGCCTCGTGCAGCAGCGCGCGGTCGATGCCGCCGATGTCCGCGGGAATGATCTCGCGCGCCTCGAGCTCGGTGCCGTATCGACGCAGGATCTCGCCCTCGGCGGCGCGCTCGGGGTAGTTCATGTCGATGCGCAGCATGAAGCGGTCGAGCTGCGACTCCGGCAGCGGATAGGTACCCTCGAAGTCGCGCGGATTCTGCGTCGCCAGCACCAGGAAATCCTCGGACAGCGGGTACTGGTCGCGCTCGGAGGACACCTGGCGTTCCTCCATGGCCTCGAGCAGCGCGGACTGCGTCTTGGGCCCGGTGCGGTTGATCTCGTCTACCAGCAGCACGTCGGCGAACAGCGGTCCGCGCCGGAACACGAACTCGTTCCTGGAGGAATCGAACACGTGCGTGCCGACGATGTCGCTCGGCATCAGGTCCGCCGTGCCCTGCACGCGCTTGAATTCCCCGCCGAGCACGCGCGCCAGCGTCTTGGCGAGCAGCGTCTTGCCGAGACCCGGCGGGCCCTGCACCAGCACGTGGCCGCGCGCGATCAGCGCGATGCACAGCGCGCGGATCACGTCCTCGGCGCCGATGACCACGCGTGCCAGCTCGCGCTGCACGGATTGTTCGAAGGTTGCGACCGTGGTGTTCATGTTTTCAGTCGTCGCTCCAGGTTGTCGAGTAGGTTTTGCAGGGGCACCAGGGGTAGTTTGTGCATGGCGTGCGCCTCGGCGTACCAGCCTTTCAGCTGGTCCAGCTCCTGCGGCAGGATGGCCGCGTGGCGCTCCAGCCACTGCCATTGTTC
Organism: Steroidobacteraceae bacterium; assembly: GCA_035718265.1. Taxonomy (GTDB): domain Bacteria; phylum Pseudomonadota; class Gammaproteobacteria; order Steroidobacterales; family Steroidobacteraceae; genus CADEED01. The sequence goes on from DASTHJ010000012.1 coordinate 7,104, forward strand.
TCCACGGTCGCGGCCGCGCGCCACCGCCGCGAAGAAATGCTCGAACATCGCCAGTGCGGTGCGCCAGGGCGCGACGGTGCGCGCGATCAGCCCGCCGGCACGGCGCACCAGCTCGGCCTCGGAGGGATCCCGGGCCTCGACCAGGGGCGCGCGCAGCCGCGTGCTGCCTACTACCCAGATCAGCCACAGCGCCAGCAGGATGCCGAGGGTCGTGTACAGCCGCCGGTCGCGATAGAAGCGCGCCGGGTCGTAGCTCGCGGAAAGTCCCTGGCGCAGGTCGTCGAACAGCACCACGCCCTCGGGCGACATGGTCACGCTGACGATATTGGCGAAGAACCGCGCGTTGTCGTCGTTGCCGATGGCGCGATTGCTGAACAGCGTACCGCCGGCCGCCAGCAGGATGCGGCCGGCGCCGCGCCGCTGCTCGAACACCGCGCCCTCGCCGTTCGCGCCGCGCGCCAGCGTCAGCACGAAATTGTCGTACGGCAGGCGCAGCGACCATTCCTGCGGCTCGTAGTCGGTTTCCAGCGCGAGCTTGTGGACACCTTCGAGCAACGCGTGCGGACCGGTGGCGTCCAGCTCGATTTTCTCGGCGCCTTCGTCGAAACGCTCGAAGGTCCGGCCCGGCGGTCTCGGCTGCTCCTCCTCCTGCGCATCCGGGTTGGCGTCGCGTGCGTCGGCTTCGCGCACGCGCTCGGCCAGCGGCGTGTCGTCGAGGCGTGCCTCGCGCGCCGCGCGCGTCTCGAATTCGATCGAGGTCAGCGATTCGACCTCGACGACCGCGCCCGACTCGCGCCCCACGGCCCATCCCGGCTGGTCCAGCAGCGCGGCATTGATCAGCAGCGTGTTGCCACGTCGCACCCACTGGTCGAGCGCGCTGAACTCCTCGCTGCGGAAGATCTCGATCGCCGGCAATGTCAGCACCAGCAGGTTGCCGCGCGGCGGCAGCTCGTCGCCGAGCAGCGAGGTGTAACGCTCGCGCCAGGAGCGCGCCCGCACGCCGGACTGCTGCAGCCATTCGAACAATCCGGCGTAGCCATTGCCGCGTCGTTCGGCGCTGGTGGGCCGCGCGGCGTCGGCATTCGGATCCAGCGTCGGCGCCGGTCGCAGCCACAGCCCGTAGAACACGAGCAGCGCGGCCAACGCCAGCAACAGGGTGACGCCGCGCTCGCGCATCAGGATTTGCGCTCCGTCATCCTGGCAAAGCGGCCGAGCAGCTCGCGTGCCGTCGCCACCGCGCCTTCGATCGCCGGTTGCCCGGGCGGGCGCGGTGCGTAGCGCACCTGGTCGGCGGTGCGCGCCACCACCGCGAGCGCTTCGCGATCGGTCTCCGTGTCGAGGCGCGCGCGGCGCACGATGGCGGCGGCCGTCAGGCCCTCGGCCGCGGGCAGGCGGTGCGCGCGCGCCAGCGCCTCGCCCAACAACCGCAACAGCATGCCGGGCCGATCGGCGAGCGGCGCTTCCAGCACATCGGCCAGCATCAGGCGGCGACGCCACTGTGCCGCCGCGCCCCCGCGTTGCGCCGCGCGGCGCACGCCCCAGAGTCCCGCCGCGCGCAATTCCTGCCAGACCACGAACAGCGTCAGCGCCACCACCAGCGCGTAGCCCACATAAGTGATGATCTCCGCGATGCCGGCGTCGGCGCGGAACTGTCGGGTCCACTTGACCAGCCAGCCGGCTTCCTCGTCCGGGCGATCCTCGAGTTTCTTCTTCAGCCAGCGCTTGAAGCGTTCCCAGCGCGTCGCACCCTGCTGGCCGCGCTCGCCGAGTTCCGCCAGCACCGGTGCCAGCGCCTGCGTGTCCGGCGCGGCGCGCTGCGCACCGGCATCCAGGGCGTGCGTCACCAGCTCTTCGAGCGCGCGCAGGCTCTGCGCCGAGATCTCCTCGCGACGCTCGCCGAGCGTGCTCGGCAGCAGGTTGCGCCACGAAGCCTTTTCCAGCGCGGGCATCAGGTCGGGGCAACGCCTGCGCACGCGATCGATGCCCACGTCGACGCGCGCATCGAGCCGCGCCCGGCAGGCCCGCACGGCGCGCAACGCGGCGTCCTGCGCCTCGGCAGCGACCGGCGCACGCGCAGCCTCCTGCGCCTGCGCGTGTTTCGCCGCGCCGAGCCCGGCCAGGAGCAGCGCCGCGCAGAACGTGGCGTGCCTCATCGGGACGCTCCGCGCCGTTGCGCGTCGCGCAGCTTCAGATCCTCGTGCGCCACGATCAGCACCGCGAGCACGAACGGCACGCCGAATGCGCCGACGACCAGCGACAGCATCGAGGAGACCGTGGCGATCAGGAACAGGTCGGCGCGACCCAGCAAGGGCGTCAGCATCGCGACCAGCACGGCCGACAGCAGGTAGAACACCGCGATGACGCACGCCGTCGCGAAGATCGCGCCCACCATGCGCCAGGAACGTCGCCACGACACGCGCATCGACTGCACGATGGCCGCGAACGGACCGCGACCATCGCACCAGAACGCCGGCAAGGCCACGACGAACAACGCCGCCGGCCAGAACAATGGCAAGGCGATCACCAGGAAGGCGATGCTCGGCAACACCCGGCTGACGATGGGAAACAGCACGAAGAACATCAGCGGAAAACCCAGCGCGCCGATGGTGGCGATCAGCGCGGTCGGCAGCCGCCGCAGCGCCGTGGCGATCTCGCCGCGGAACCTCGGACGCTGTCCGCGTGACACGGCGAACAGGCGCAGCGTGATCACACCCAGCAACGCCGTCGTGAGCAGCAGCGCGCCCAGGTAGGCGGCGAGCTCCAGTTTCACGTCGCGTTTGCCGGAGAACAGCAACGTGCTGTAGAGCGTGGGAAGCTCGAGCACCAGCACGGCGAGCCCGGAGTACGGCAGGCAGCGCAGCAGGCCGGCGCGAAACAGCCGGAAGGCGGCGTCCAGCACTTCGCCGATCATGAGCGGGCGCGGCAACGGCAACAGGCCGGTGGCTGGCAAGGGTTGCACGCTGCTCATGCGCCCAATGATACTGCCCCATGCCCGCCGCCACCCGGCTACCCACCAGCCAGCAGACGCTCGACACCGTTCGCGAGATCGAGCGGCGCGACGCGGAGATCCTGCTCGCGGCGGCCTGGGGCCTGACGCGCGGTGCATTGCTGGCGCGCGACGCGCCCGTGCCGCAGGACGTGCTCGCAAGGTTCGCGGCGCTGCGCGCACGCCGCGCCGCCGGCGAGCCCGTGGCCTATCTTCTGGGTCGCCGGGAATTCTGGTCGCTGGAATTCGCCGTCGGCCCCGCGGTGCTGGTGCCACGACCGGAAACCGAACTGCTGGTCGAGCGCGTGCTCGCGCAGGTGACGGCGGCCGGGGCGCGGGTCGCCGATCTCGGCACCGGCTCGGGTGCCATCGCGATCGCACTGGCGCACGAGCGACCCGCCTGGCGCGTATTCGGCACCGACTTGTCAGAGGATGCCCTCAGCGTGGCGCGACGCAATGGCGATTCGCTGGTGCCGGGCAGGATCGAATGGTGCGTGGGCGACTGGTTCGCGGCACTGCCGCCAGGGCACTTCGACGCCATCGCCAGCAATCCTCCGTACATCGCGGCCGACGATCCGGTGCTGCAGGACGATGGCCTGCGGGCCGAACCGCGGCAGGCGCTGACGCCGGGCGGTGATGGTCTGGCCGCATTGCACACTCTTATTAATGGGTCGCCCGCGCATCTCGCGCCCGGCGGCTGGCTGTTCCTCGAACATGGCACGACGCAGGGCGCGGCGCTGCGCGCGGCGCTTGTGGCGCGTGGCTTCACTCACGTAACCTCGCATCGCGATCTCGCCGGCCACGAGCGCGTCACCGAAGGCAATTGGCCGCAAAGGTAACTTCCCGTGTCACTCGTTTTCGAAACCACCCTCGGCAACTTCGAAGTGGAGTTGTTCGACCAGGAAGCGCCGGTGTCGGCGCAGAATTTCCAGGAGTACGTCGACGAAGGATTCTTCGACGGCGTGCTGTTCCACCGCGTCATCCCCGGCTTCATGATCCAGGGCGGCGGCTTCGAGCCCGGCATGAAGCAGAAGAAGACCCGTGCGCCCATCAAGAACGAGGCGACCAACGGTCTCAAGAACAAGCGCGGCACGCTCGCCATGGCGCGCACCAACGTGGTGGACAGCGCCACGGCGCAGTTCTTCATCAACCTGGTCGACAACGACTTCCTCGATCATGCCGGCCCGGCCAACTACGGTTACGCGGTGTTCGGCAAGGTCACCTCCGGCATGGACGTCGTCGACCAGATCGCCAAGGTCGCGACCACCAATCGCGCCGGACACCAGAACGTGCCGGCCACCGACGTGGTGATCACCAAGGCGTCCGCCAAGAACTAGCGTGAAGACAGGCTGGCGGCGGCGGCTGGCGCGATGGTTGCTCATCGCAGTGGTCGCCGCGTTCCTCGTGAGCGCGCTGCCGGTGGTGGCGATGCGCTGGATCGATCCGTGGTACAGCGCCTTCATGCTCGGTGCGGCGCTCGATGCGAAACGCGGCGGCCGGCCCAACTACCACACGGACTATCGCTGGGTCGATCTCGAGCGCATCTCGCCGCACGCGGCCGTGGCGGTGATCGCCTCCGAGGACCAGCTGTTTCCCTTCCACGCGGGTTTCGATTTCAAGTCGATCCGCGAAGCCGTGCGCCGCAACGAGGCGCAGGCGAAGCGGCGCCGGCCGCACATCCGCGGCGCCAGCACCATCTCGCAGCAGGTGGCCAAGAACCTGTTCCTGTGGTCCGGCAAGAGCTACGTGCGCAAGGGTCTCGAGGCGTATTTCACGCTGCTCATCGAGCTCACCTGGCCGAAGGAACGCATCCTCGAGGTGTACCTGAACATCGCGCAGTTCGGTGAGGGCATCTACGGCGTGGAAGCGGCCGCGCAGCGCTTCTGGCGCAAGCCCGCCGCAAGTCTCGATCGCTGGGAGGCCGCGACGCTCGCGGCCGTATTGCCCAACCCGCGGCGATTGCACGCCAATGCGCCCTCGCCCTACGTGCAGCTGCGCCGCGACCAGATCCTCGTGCAGATGCGTGGCCTGGGCGGCGCGAGCTACCTGAGCGAGCTGGAGAATCCGACCGAGCCGCCGCGCGCCCGGCAGCCGCGCCGGCCGCCGGCGCGGGCATCCAACTGATTCAGTTGATGGCGTCGCTGCCCCGCGGCGCCGCCTCGTTGAACAGCTGTTCCGCGTCGATCGCATCGAACCTGTAGGGCCGCTGGCAGAACTCGCACGTCACGGTCACCGCCCCCTGCTCGGCGATCACGCTGCGCACCTCGTCCTGTCCCAGCGAGCGCAGCACGTTGGCGACGCGCTCGCGCGAGCAGCGGCACTCGTGCACCACGTCGTGGCCGCTGAACACCCGCACCTCGTCGTTGCCGAACATGCGCACCAGGCGCTGCTCGATGTCGTCGCGCAGCAGGTCGGCGGGCGTCAGCGCCTCCATGGCGTGGTCGGCCTTCATCCAGGCCTCCTCGAGCGCCGCCGGATCGGGCGCCTGCTTGCCGCCGAGACCGGCGATGCGCTGCACCAGCATGCCGGCGGTGACACCCGGCGTGGAGGTCAGCAGCACGCGCGTCGGCAGCTGTTCCGACTGGATGAAATACGTCTCGAGCGATTCGGCCAGCGAGTTCCCCGCGATCGGCACCACGCCCTGGTAGCTCGAGGCGCGATCCCGGCTCTCGACCGTCACGACGATCTGGCCGTCGCCGGCCAGCGAACGGAAGCCGGCCGAATCACCGATCGCCTCGTGCCGCGCCATGCCGCGCACCTTGAAGTCGTGCGTGCACTGCGCCACCAGCAGGTTCACCAGCCCCTTGCCCTGCATCTGCAGCGTCAGCGTGCCCTCGAACTTGAGCGTCGCGGCGAGCAGCACCGCGGCCGCCACGGCTTCGCCGACCAGCGCCTGCACGGCGGGTGGATAGTCCTGGTGCGCGCGCAGGTCGAGCCAGGCACGGCCCATGCGCACCGAATGGCCGCGGATGGGATGCCGTTCGAGCACGAAGCGGCGGACCTTGTCCGACTCGCTCACGACGTCAACCGGCGAGCTTCTTCTTCAGAAGCTCGTTGAGCTGCGCGGGATTGGCCTTGCCGCCGGTGGCCTTCATGACCTGGCCCACGAAGAAGCCGAACAGCTTGTCCTTGCCCGCGCGGTAATCGGCGAGCTGGCCCGGGTTCTTCGCCATGACTTCTTCGATGGCCTTCTCGATGGCGCCGGTGTCCGTGATCTGCTTGAGTCCTCGCGATTCGATGATGGCATCGGCCTCCTTGCCTTCCGCCCACATGGCCTCGAACACGTCCTTGGCGATCTTGCCGGAGATGGTGTTGTCGACGATGCGCACCAGCAGCCCCGCGAGGCCGCGCGCGTCGATGCGCGATTCG
>DASTHJ010000013.1:0-2417 GCA_035718265.1 Steroidobacteraceae bacterium
CGACGACGTGGCGTACAACTCCTGCTCGACGCTGACCCACACCGTGCGCACGCGCAAGGTGCTGACCATCGAGGGGCTGGCCGGCGCGAACGGCGAGCTGCATCCCGTGCAGAAGGCCTTCGTCGAGGAGCTCGCGCCGCAGTGCGGCTTCTGCACGCCCGGCCAGGTCATGTCGGCCGTGGCGCTGCTGAAACAAAACCCCAACCCCACGCGCGACCAGGCACGGCTGGCGATGTCCGGGAACTTGTGCCGCTGCGGCGCCTATGACAACTACCTGAACGGCGTGATGCGCGCGGCGGCCGGGGGAGGTGCGGCATGAATTCCTTCAAGCACATCGGCAAGGATTTCATCCCGCACGACGTGGTCGCCAAGGTTACGGGCACGGCGAAATACGCCGAGGACTTCCGCGCCGACGGCATGGTGTTCTGCCGGCTGCTCACCAGTCCCATGCCGCATGCGCGCGTGAAGCACATCGACGCCGCCGAGGCGCTCGAGATGGACGGCGTGGTCGGCCTGCTCACGGCCGACGACTTTCCGGCGGGGCCACCGGGCTTCGCCCCGTCGCTCACGAAGGAGCCCATGTACGTGGGCGAGCCCATCCTCGCGGTGGCGGCGCTCAGCGAGCAGGTCGCCGAGGACGCGATCGAGAAGATCAAGATCGACTACGAGCCCCTGCCGTTCACCTTCGATCCGCTCGAGAGCCTGTTCCCCGGCGGCAAGGATGCGCGCGGCGACGGCTTCAACATCGGCACGCTCGCCGGCCTGCCGCCCGCCAAGCTCAAGTGGGCCGCGGCGGATTTCGCGCGCGTGCAGCAGGGCGAGAAGCTGCCCATGGGCAAGCCGGCCGAGGAGTGGAACTTCGGCGACGTCGACGCCGAGTTCGGCAAGTGCAAGGTGGTGTACGACGAGCCGTTCGTCACGGCGTCGCTCGCGCATCACAGCATGGAGCCGCGCACCTGCATGGCCTACTGGCAGAACGGCAAGTGCTTCGTGCACGGCTCGCTGCAGAGCCAGTCGTTCGCGCACCCGGCGCTGGCGCAGATGCTCGGCATCAAGCCCGAGGAACTGGTGCTGATCGCCGAGTACTGCGGCGGCGGTTTCGGCTCCAAGGGCAATCCGTATCCGAGCATGGCCATCCCGGCCTACATGTCGAAGAAGATCGGCAAGCCCGTGATGATGCGCATCAGCCGCGCCGAGGAGTATTACCTCGGTTCGGCGCGCAACGCCTTCCAGGGGAACATCAAGGTGGGCTTCGACGCGCAGGGCAAGCTACTGGCCGCCGACGTGTACGTGGTGCAGGACTCGGGCGCGCACATCAGTTTCTGGGACTACCGCGCGTTCGGCGACGCGCTGGCGCTGGTCTACCAGCCGCGCGCCATGCGCTGGCGCGGCGTGCCGGTGTTCTGCAACGCGCCGACGCGCACCGCGCAGCGCGGACCGGGGCAGAACCAGCTGGCCTGCATCATGGAGCCGCTGGTGGATCGTGCCGCGCGCGAGCTCGGCATCGACCGGGTGGAAATCCGCAAGCGCAACAACCCGGTGAACGGCTCGCTGGCGGGCGGCGCCGACGGGCAGCGCCAGAAGGCCACCAGTGCCTACATCCGCGAGGCGCTCGACAAGGGCCGCGCGAAGTTCAACTGGGACGAGCGCAAGAAGCGCAGCGGCCAGCGCAACGGCCCCCGGGTCACCGGCATCGGTGCGGGCCAGGCAGTGCACCCGGCGGGCTTCACCGGCTTCGACGGCCTGGTGTGTCTCAAGCCCGACGGCAAGCTGTACATCCACACCGGCGTCGGCAACCTCGGCACGTTCTCGCACTCGGGTACTTCGCGCATCGCGGCCGAGGTGCTGAAGATGGACTGGGAGAACTGCGTGATCGAGCGCGGCGACTCGCGCCGCAACCTGCCCTGGAACATCGGCCAGTTCGACAGCAACACCTCGTACACGATGACGCGCACCAACTACGTGGCCGCGCAGGATGCATTGAGCAAGCTGCGCGAGATCGCCGCCAAAGATCTGGGCGGCCAGCCCGAGGACTACGAGGTCGACGGTACCCGCGTGTTCGCGAAGTCGAACCGCTCGAAGTCGATGAGTTATGCCGACGCGGCGAAACGCGCCATCGAGCTCGGCGGCAAGTTCGACGGTCACGAGCTGCCGCAGGACATCAACCCGATGACGAAGACTTCCGCCACGGCGCTGGCCGGCACGGGCCTCGTCGGCGTCGCCAAGGACAACCTGCCGGCCACCGGGCAGCCGTTCGCGTTCGCGGCGTGCTTCATCGAGATCGAGCTCGACACCGAAACCGGCATGCACCGCATCGTCGACCTGGTGTCGGTGGCCGACTGCGGCACGGTGATTCACCCGAAAGGACTGGAGACGCAGATCAAGGGCGGCGCGGTGCAGGGCATCGGCATGGCCAC
>DASTHJ010000014.1:0-6565 GCA_035718265.1 Steroidobacteraceae bacterium
CGGCCAGGACGACGACGAGGAGACCGCGAAAGCGCGCTACCGGGACGAATACCTGTGGCTGGCGCGCGATCACGAATTCAGCGAGCGGCTGCGCACGCGCGTGACCGCGGTGCTGACCGCCTCGGAACGCCATCGCACCGGATTGCTCGACGTCCCGGGCGTTGCGTCGGGCACGCTCGACGATCAGACCGAGTTCGACCGTGTGGAACTCACGAACCTGTGGACCTGGGAGCCGCGCGCTTCCATCACCTGGACGCTGGGCGCCGAGATGGCCTCCTCGCGGGCGGACTATGCCTACACGCGCCGCGCCGAGTACGCGCCGGGAGTCGCGGCCGCGTTCGCCCGCCCGGTGAACAACGATCTCGATTTCGCGGCGCGACCCGAGGTGTTCACGTACGCCGTGCACGTGGCGCAGCGGCGGCAGTGGCGCGGATTCGAAGCGGAACTGGGGCTGCGACTCGACGGCCAGCACTACAACCTCGGCGGCGATCACACGCAGATCAGTCCGCGACTCAACGTGCGTTACGACATGAGTGACCGCCTGCGAATCTATGCTTCGATCGGCCGCTTTGCGCAGGCGCAACACGTCGAAGAGTGGCGCGCCGAGGAAGCGCAGCCGGTATCCGATGCCGCGCAGATCGCCGTGCACACCATCTTCGGTGCCGCCTGGGAACCCTCGACCGCGACGCGCTGGGGCCTCGAGGCCTACAGCAAGCGATGGACCACGGTCGCGTCGTATCTCGACAGCCAGCTCGATCCATTGTCGCTCACGCCGGACCTCGCGCCGGACCGTATCCGCGTCACGCCGTCGCAGTCCGAAGCGTCGGGCCTCGAACTGAATTTCCGCCGGGAGTTCACCGACCGGCTCACGGGCTGGGGCACGGCGAGCTGGTCGCGCGTGGCCGACGACATCCGCGCGGCGGGCAACTCGCACGACGTGCTGCGCAGCTGGGATCAGTCGCTGGCGCTCGCCGCGGGTCTCGGCTGGCAAGGCGCGCGACTGAACCTGTCGGCGTTCGGCGCCTGGCATCGCGGCTGGCCGCGCACGGCGCTGCGGTTCGCGGCGCCGCTGGCGGCGGACGCCGACATGCCCCTGGTCCTCGGCGGCCGCAACCGTGCGCGCTGGGGCGACTTCTACACGCTGGATCTGCGGGCGAGCTACCTGTGGCCGACGGCGCACGGCGAACTCAGCACGGTGCTGGAGCTGACCAACGTCACGAATCGCGCCAACGAATGTTGCGCCGTGCTCGAGTCGGCCGGCGACGGCTACCTGCAGGCGGACACCGAACACTGGCTTCCGGCCATCGTCAACCTGGGCTTCACCTACCGCTGGCGGAACCGGCACTGAGCCCGACGGAGTGCGCCGCGCGGTGACGTCTAACCGCGCATCGTGGGTCGCAAACTTTCGAATTCGCTGGGAACTTGTCTGGGTCTCACGCTGTCGGGCGCGATGCAGATCGCCGCCGCGCGCATCCTGCCAGGCGTCGAGTCGCGCATCCCGCCGCCGGAACCGCAACACGCGGCGGTCGTGCCTTCCGACGCCGAGCTCGAGAATTCCGCGGCGCGCATCGGCGCCGTCCTGATCGACGAGCGGCAGCTCTTCGATTTCCGCCGCGACGAGGACACCTCGCTCACGCGCGTCGCGAACCGGCTGCACGTGCCAACGCGCCAGGCCACGATCGAAGACCAGCTGCTGTTCAAGAGCGGCGATCCGTACCGCGCCGGGCTGCTCGAGGAATCCGCGCGCATCCTGCGCGACACGCGTTACCTGCGCGACGCGCTGATCCGGCCCGTGGCCTACCACGACGGCGTCGTCGACGTCGAAGTGACGACGCAGGACGTGTGGACCCTGAACCCGGGAGTTTCGTTTGGTCGCAAGGGCGGCCGGAATTCCGGCGGCATCCAGGTAGAAGACCTGAACTTCCTCGGCATGGGTACGCAGCTCGGCGTCGGCTATACCAGCGGCGTCGACCGTGATTCGAAGGCTATCTACTACCGCGACCGGCACCTCGGGTCCTCGTGGTGGGATCTCGCGACCCGTTACTCGGACAACAGCGATGGCCGCTTCGCGCAGTTCGGACTCGAGAATCCGTTCTACGCGCTCGACAGCCGCTGGGCGGCCGGCGTCGCGCTCAGCGACGATCTGCGCAGCGACTCGCGCTACGACCGCGGCGAGATCACCGATCGGTATCAGGTGCGCGAGCAGCTGGCGTCGGTGTACTGGGGCTGGTCGCAGGGCCTGGTCGGCGACTGGGCGCATCGCTACTCGGTGGGCCTGAGCTTCGAGGATCACGCCTTCTCCATGGCGCCGGACGGCACCGCGCCACGACTGCTGCCCGCGGACCGGCGCCTCGTCTATCCCTGGATCGCCACCGAGTGGGTGCAGGACGAATTCCGCACCGCGCGCAATCGTGACCAGATCGAGAAGACCGAGGATTACTCGCTGGGCTGGCGCGCACGCGCGCAGGTCGGCTTCGCCGGCACGGCGACGGGCTCGGACCGCGATGCCGTCGTGCTGCTCGGCGGCCTGTCGAAAGGAATCGCGTTCGGCGAGCGGCAGACCTTGCTGTTCGATGCGGATGCGGCGGGACGCCTCGAGCAGGGCCTGCTGCGCGGCGCGAAGCTCGGCGGCGGCGCGCGCTATTACTTCCGCCAGTCACCGGGGCGGCTGTTGTTCATGGGGCTGACGGCCGAGGCCGGCCGCGCGCTCGATGCCGACCAGCAGATCCTGCTGGGCGGCGACAACGGGCTGCGCGGCTATCCGCTGCGCTACCAGGCGGGCGATGGCCGCTGGCTGTTCACGGCCGAGCAGCGCTTCTTCACGCGCTGGTATCCATTCCAGCTGTTCAACGTCGGCGCGGCCGTGTTCTACGACATGGGCGCCACCTGGGGTCGCGATCCGCTGGGCGCGCCCTCGCAGGGATTGCTGCGCGACGTGGGTTTCGGCCTGCGCCTCGGCAACAGCCGCTCGGCGCTCGGCAACGTGCTGCACATTGACCTCGCCTGTCCACTCGACGGCGATTCCTCTACCCGCAAGGTCCAGCTCCTCGTCGAAACAAGGAAGAGTTTCTGATGCTCCTGTCCGCACGGCTGCGGCCGATGATCCGGATCGAAACGCTGCTGCTCGTGATCGTCAGCTGGCTCGTGGCGACCGCGAATTCCTCGTGGTGGGCGGCGGTTGGCCGTGACCGTGACTGGTGGCAGCCGTCGAACTGGCTGTTCCTGGTCTGCTGTTTCGCGGCACTGGTGCTGCTGCATTTCGCGCTGCTCGCGCCGTTCGCCTGGCGTCGCGTCGTGCGGCCACTGCTCACGGCCATCGTGGTGCTGAGCGCGGCGGCCGCATGGTACATGCGGGACTTCGCGGTGATCCTCGATCCCTCGATGGTCCAGAACGTGCTGCGCACCGACAGCCACGAGGCGCGCGAGCTCCTCAGCCCCGGCATGCTCGCGTGGGTGTTGCTGTGGTCGGTGCTGCCGGTGAGCTTCATCTGGTGGGTGCGACTGGAACCGGTGTCGCTGCGGCGCGCGCTGCTGATCCGCGCCGGCAGCATGCTCGCGGCCTGCGTGCTCGCGGCGCTGTGCTTGCTGACCATTTCGCGGGATCTGACCTCGTTCATGCGCAACCAGCACGAGGCGCGCTACCTCATCACGCCGGGGAACTATCTGTATGGACTCGCGCTGCAGTCCGCGCATCGCGTCGAGGACGTGCACGTCGCGCGCGCGCCCGTCGGCACCGACGCGCACTTCGTGCGCGTCGCCTATGCGGAGCCGCCGCGGGTGCTGGTGCTGGTCGTCGGCGAGACCGCGCGCGCCGCGAATTTCTCGCTGCTGGGCTATCCCCGCGAAACCAACCCGGAGCTGGCCAAGGCCGGCGTCACCGCGTTCGATCACGTCACTTCCTGTGGGACCTCGACCGAGGTCTCCGTGCCCTGCATGTTCTCTCCCTATGGTCGCGAGAACTACGACGAGCGACGCATCCGCAACTCCGAAAGCCTGCTCGACGTGCTGGCGCGCGCCGGCTACGCCGTGCGCTGGCTCGACAACCAGTCCGGCTGCAAGGGAGTCTGCAAGGGTGCGGGCGTCCAGTACGAGAAGATGGGTGCAAAGCTCGCGCCCGATCTGTGCCAGGGCGACGAATGCCAGGACGCGATCCTGGTGCGTCGCCTGGGCGAGGAGCTGGCCCAGGTCTCGGTCAACACGGTGTTCGTGCTGCACATGATGGGGAATCACGGTCCCGCGTATTTCCGGCGCTATCCGCGCGAGTACCGCCGCTTCCTGCCGGATTGCGAGACCGCGCAGTTGCGCGAGTGCAGCCGCCAGCAGGTGGTGAACGCCTACGACAACGCCGTGCTGTACACCGATCACGTGCTCGCCGGCGTGATCCGCGAGCTCGCCGGTCGATCACGACGGCTCGAGAGCGCGATGATCTACGTGTCCGACCACGGCGAGTCGTTGGGCGAGCACGGCCTGTACCTGCACGGCATTCCATTTGCGATCGCGCCGCGGGAGCAGACGCACGTGCCCATGCTCATCTGGCTGTCGCGTCCGCTGACGGCCACGGACGTGGACCTGCGCTGCCTGCGCAGCCGTGCGCACGAGCCGCTGTCACACGACAACCTGTTCCACTCGGTGCTCGGCCTGATGGACGTGCAGACCAGCGCCTACCGGCCGTCACTCGACATCTTCGACGGTTGCCGCGCCACGGCGCGCACGCTGGCGCAGGCGAGCGCGTCACGCGGCGTGGCGCGCTGAGGTCCGCTTTGACGTAAGGTAGCGGGCATGGACAAGCCCAGCCTCAACATCGTGCGCGCCGCCGACATCGCGGCGCATGCACAGGAGTTCTCGCATCCCTGGAACCCCGCCTCGCTGATGCGCGGCACGCAGCTCGGCCGCAGCGTCGGTCTGAAGCGCACCGGCGTGAATTTCATGCGCGTGCCGCCCGGCCGCGAGTCCTACGTCTACCACTCGCACCGCTATGAAGAAGAGTGGCTGTACATCCTCTCGGGTGCGGGGATCGCGTTGATCGACGGGCAGGAGTTCGCCATCGGGGCCGGAGACTTCATCGGCTTTCCGACACCTTCGGTCGCACACCTGTTGCGCAACACGGGCGCCGGGGACCTGGTCTACCTGGCCGGCGGCGAGAACCGTGAGTTCGAGGTCGCGGAATTCCCCACGCTGCGCAAGCGCATGGTACGCATGGGCGAGCAGGTGGACATCTACGACGCGGACGATGCCAAGGGATTCGGACCTGTCTAGCCGCCGGCCGGCTTCTCCTTCCACGCCGCGAGCACCGCGGCCTCTTTGTCCGGCGCGATGCCCGCCTTGAGCTGCTCGCGTTCCTCGGCGGGGCGCGCCAGGTGCCAGGCCAGCGTGTCGTCGACGGTCTTCGCGAGCGGCGTGATCGTGAGCCCCTTGGCCACCGCGGCCGCGTTGCTGGTGGCGGCGAACGCCGCTTCGTCGCCGGTGGCGGGCAGCCAGACCGGCATCTCGCTCCACGGCGCGACCTCCCTGGCCTCGAGGAAGTCCGCCGGGATCCAGGTGGCGCGCGGCGCCTCGGACGGCTTCGCGCGTGCCTTCGCGGAGGCCACGCAGGCATCGACGAGCTCGCCGAACCTGAACTCGTTGACGTTCGAGACCAGGTTGTACGTGCCGGTGACGTTGCGCTCGGCCGCATTGATCGTGAACGCTGCCAGATCGCGCACGTCGATGATCTGGAATGGATCGGCCGGCGTGCCCGGCGCGATGAACTCACCGCCGCGCGCGGCGCGCGCCGGCCAGTAGGTGAAGCGGTCCGTGCTGTCGTCGGGGCCGACGATGAGCCCGGGGCGGATCACGCAGGCCTTGCCGGGCATGGCCTTCTCCACCGCCTGTTCGCACAGCGCCTTCAGCGGCCCGTAGGTCTCCCCGTCCACCTTTTCGACGGTTTCGTCCTGCAGTTTGCCCACGGGGGATTTTTCGTCGCGCGGCGCCGCGAAATCCGGATACACCGAGATCGACGAGGTGAAGATGTACTGGCGGACGTTCGGCGCCAGCAGCTCGGCGGTGAGCCGCACGTGGCGCGGCACGTAGCCGGAATTGTCGATGACGACGTCCCACTGCCGACCCTTCAGTCCGTCGATCTCGCCGTTGCGGTCGCCCTTGATGCGCTCGACTTCGGGGTAGCGATCGGTGTGCGTCTTGCCGCGGTTGAAGAAAGCGACCGTGTGGCCGCGCTGCATTGCCAGCGCCGTCATGTGCAGGCCGATGAAGCGCGTGCCGCCGAGGATCAGGATCCTGAGCGGCTTGAGCTTGCGGCCGAACGAGGGCATCGCGGCGCAGACCGCGCCCGCGGCCGCCAGTGTCAGCAGGGTTCGTCGTTTCACGATCGTCTCCTCGGTCAGGGCGCGCTGGCCGCGGCCGGGCCGGGCGGGGCGTAGGTTGCGACCCAGTCGCGCACGGTCTGGTACCAGAACAGCGAGTTCTGCGGCTTGAGCACCCAGTGGTTCTCGTCCGGGAAATACACGAGCTTGGAGGGCACGCCGCGCTTCTGCAGCGTGTTGAACAGTTCGATGCCGTGGTTCACGGG
>DASTHJ010000015.1:0-15142 GCA_035718265.1 Steroidobacteraceae bacterium
AGCCGACGGCGCCAACATCCACCAATGGGGATGGAACGGTGGCAACAATCAGCAGTGGGCATTCCAGGCTCCGTAGCCTCTGCGTCGTGAGCGCGGTCGCCGCTTTGGCGGCCGCGCTTCTCCGGCCTGCCGACCGGACTACCGAAACGACGCCCGAAATTCTCATGGCCGCCTCACCGGCACGCACACCAGAATCCACCGGCGCCGCAGTCCGAATGCGGTTGACGGTTCAATCGAACGTCCGCGATTCACTCATGACTGCGGTCGCCCTCGAGCGTGCACTCGCCGCTGCCGATCCCGGCAAGCGTGACCTCGTCCTGCAACGATCGCTCGCGGCCTGGATACGGGAGGAACCGCAGGCTGCCGCCCGATTCGCGGAACTCCAGCCAGACCCATTCCTGCGCGAAGTGGCAATGCGCGTCGTCGCGCAACGGTGGGCCCGGATGGATCGCGAGGCCCTCGTCTCGTGGGCGGTGTCGCTGGCTGACCCGAATGAACGCAACCAGGTGATCGAGGACGCAGCGCTGGCCATCGCCGATGCGGACACGCTTGCCGCGCTCTCGCTGCTGGAAAGTCACGATGGCGCGCCGTGGCGTGCCGACACGGTGCGCGCCGGAGTGATCGCGAGCTGGGCCAACCGGGACTTTGGCGCAGCGCAGGCCTGGGTCGAGGCGCAGCCACCTGGCCCGTCGCGGGATGTCATCGTCGAGCGACTGGTGTACCTGCGCGCACGGCGCGATCCGCCCGCGGCGATGCAGCTGGCCAGCCAGTTGATCACGAGTGAATTGACCCGACGAGAGGCAATCGCCAGTGTCATCCAGCCCTGGATGTCGCTGGATCCGGATGCCGTTCGCGCGTGGGCGGCATCTGCGGACCTCGCGACCCACCGTCGTGCCGACCGGGAAATCGCCCTCGCCGCGTTGGCGACGCCTTCAGGAGCCGCGAGACCGCAGGGCCGAGCTGCGGGCAATTCGCGCATCGAACGCTGACATCGAGTCGCGGTCGCGCCGCCTCGGCGAGCTGGCGATTCGCCCGGCCTGAAGCACCGCGTCTTCGAGCGCGTCGCGCACGAGAAGCGCTGCCGGCGACAGCAGCCAGCCCTTGCGCGTGATGATCCCGAACGGATCCATGTCGGACGGCAGAGGCAGGGGCAGTTCGGCGATCAGGCCGTGCCCGGCATAGTAGTCGTGAACTTCCCGCGACAGGATGGCGACGAAGTCGGATTTTTCGAGCAGCCGCGTCAGCACCATCGGTGACTCCGTTTCGACCAGTCGGGCCGGGCACTCGAGTCCGGCGTTGCGAAACATCGATTCGTAGCGATGACGAAGCATCGAGCCGGCCGGCGGTACCACCCAGGGAACATCGACGAGTTCGGAGAGCTCCAGGCCCTGCCTGTCGAGGAGCGCATGTCCCTTTCGGGTGGCTGCGCACACCTGCTCCATGCCGAGGCGATCGAACCAGAAGCGCGAGTTGTCGTGATCGGCGAGCAACCTGCCGACCATGAGGTCGATGTCGCCGTCGTCGAGGGATTGCGCGAGGCGTTTGCTGCTGTCGACGACGACGTGCACTCGAACGAGTGGATAGTCGCGCGCGACGTTCAGGATCGTGCGGGGGACCAGATCGACGGCGGCACCGGAGATGGATCCGATGTTGACCTGACCGGTCCGGCCGGCCTTGAGCGCGTCGATTTCCGCCGCCGCCTCGGTG
This sequence comes from Steroidobacteraceae bacterium, assembly GCA_035718265.1. GTDB lineage: Bacteria > Pseudomonadota > Gammaproteobacteria > Steroidobacterales > Steroidobacteraceae > CADEED01. The sequence goes on from DASTHJ010000015.1 coordinate 1,708, forward strand.
AGGCTCGACAGCGCGTTGCGCGCGTGCCGGATCAGCGCCTCGCCGTACCAGGTGGCCTTCACCCCGCGCGCCCGGCGTTCGAACAGTTCGGCGCCGATGATCTCCTCGAGCTCGCGCAACAAGCGAGAGGCCGCAGGCTGCGACATGCTGAGCAGCTCTGCCGCCCGGCAGATGTTGCCCTCTTCGCCGATGGCGCTCAGCAGCAGCAGATGTCGCGTCCTGAGCTTTGCGCGGAGAAACCAGGGGTTCCAGAACTTCACAGCGCCTCCGAAATGAGGGGCCGGGCTCCCGGGTGCTCGCGCACCACGGCAGCCCGGCCGGACTCACCCGTGCATCAGAACGTCAGGCGTGCGGTGAGCGCGAAGCGTCGATCGAACGTGAACCACGCGTTCTGGTAAAGCCGATTGTCGGTGTAGTCGACGTTGTACGCCGGCGTGTTGGCGTCCCAGGCAGTCGTGTACTTGAAGGGACCCACGAGCAACTTCTGAGTGGTGTTCGTGAGATTGTTGCCTTCGAGGCCCACCTGCAGATGCTCGCCGAAACGAACGAATATCGACGCATCGAGCTGGCCGTAATCGTCGTTCCAGACCGAGCCCTTGCCGTCGCCGTCCGACGTGGTCAACAGCCAGCGCTCGCGCCAGTTGTACGCGAGCCGCGCCTCGACCGGTCCACGCTGATACAGGCCGACCAGGTTGTAGCTGCGCTTCGAGAGACCCTCGAGCGGCAGTCCCGGAGGCACCGTGGCCGCGCCACCCGACGGTCCCGCCGTCGGCGAGCCCCCGCTGCTGTCGACGTACGTGAAGTTTGCCTGCGCGCCAAGGCCCCTGAACCAGCCCGGCAGTGAGTCGTAGAACTGCGAATAGCCGATTTCGAAGCCCTTTACGAGCCCCTCGTCGCCGTTCACGGTGGTGGTCACCTGCCAGTCGTCGCGTCCGAACAGGCTCTGCGGCGCCGTACCGCGAATGAAGTAGTTCTTCAGTTCCTTGTAGAACAGCGTCGTATACAAAGAGCCTTGCGGCGCGAAATACCATTCGGCGGCAAAGTCGAACTGGTTGCCCTCCATCGGCTTGAGCAGAGGATTGCCGCCGTTGCCGGTGAAGCGCGTCACTTGTGCAGACCCGTTTCTCGCCTGGCCGTTCTCATCCAGCACCGGGTCGCCGTTCTCATCGAGCAGAGGCTGCGTCACGATGGTCCCGCCGAGCGTGATGTTGGCGGTGAGCTGATCGAGGCTTGGCCGGGCGATCGCCTTCGATGCGGCCAGGCGCAGCTGGAAATCCGGAGTGAGCTTGAGCCGCACGTTCAAGCTCGGCAGCACGTCGTCGTAGCTGTCTTCGAAGTGGTTGGGCAACCAGGCGCCCGAGCCCCACTTCGCCACGAACTCCGGGTCGCCGTTGGCATTCAGCAAGTCGGCCTGCGAGCTCCAATCGGGCTGGTTGGCGCTGCCGGACGCGCTGTAGTCGGTTTTCACGTAACGCACGCCGATGTTGCCGTCGAGCGTCCGAGACCCGAACTCCTTGCCGAAGCGCAGCAGCGCGAAGGCGGCGTAGTCCTTCTCTTCCTGTACGTTGATGTCGCCGTCCCTGAAGGTATCGGGCGCCCAGCCCGATCCATTCACCAGCGCGGACTGCACGAGGCCCGCGTTGCCCTTGAGATTCCTGACCATGGAATCCGATGCCACCCAGATCGAGCCCGGCAGGTTGGAGTCGCCGCGGAAGAAGTCGGAAAAATCGAAGAGCGTCGAATGGTCGGTGAGGTATTGGTCCATGCCGGCGAGATGGCCCGGCCAGTTGCCCTGCGCGTCTCCCTGCCACCATTGACTGATCGGCTGCCAGTTGTAGCCGGTGTCGCGATTGGTCGCTTCGCGATGCGCGAACCGTAAGCCCGCCTTGATCGACTGGAACCAGCCGGAGTCGATCGCGAATGACAGGCTGAGGCGGCTCGCGAGCTGAGTGGCTTCATTCTGCTGCGTGTCGTCCATGCCCGCCGCCCAGAAGAAATTCTGCGGCTCGTCGAGGTAACCACCCGGATTCGCGGACACGGAGGGGAGCTCGCCGGTGAGGCTCACGGACAAGGAGCTCGGATTCACCTGCGTATTCAGCGTGTAATCGTAATTGTCCGCCGTTGCCTTCACGTACTGCACATCGCCACTGAAGGACAGCCGCTCGGTCGCGTCGATCTCCGCCGTGAACGAATAGTCCGTCGTCTTCTGGTGTTGCTCGGCGGCACGCGCGGTCGAGCCCGTCGGCATGCGGGCGCCCGCCGTCTGCAGGGGATCGAGGTAGTCGGTCCAGTCCGGAATCCAGCTGTTCGAAACCATCTGCCCCGACTCGAATGCGCCCTGGGAGTCGAAGGTGAACGATGTCCCCGCCGCCGGCACGATGCCCCACGGAGAATCCTCGAGCCAGGCGGAGTGCTCGATCCAGTTCATCTTGTAATCGGACTGCAGCACGTTCAGCCACAGGTTCGCGTGATCCGTCTTCCACTGCAGGGCGACGTCGAAGCCGCGGCGTTCCCGGTTGAAGTCGAGCTCGCTCCAGCGGGCACCTGCCGGAACGAACACGCAGTTCATGCTGGCGCCGGTGCTCATGTCCTCGCATGGCACGCCGGCGGCACCGACCTCCGCCGCGTTCCGGCGGAAGGGCCGGCCGAACTGGATGCTGTCGGTGCGTGTCGCGAGCTCCGAATACGCCACGTCGATGAGCGCTCCGAAAGTGCCGTGATCGGTCTCCCACGCGTTGCTCAGCAACAGCGAAGCCTGGGGCTTCAGCTCCTCGCTGAAGTCGCCGAAGTTGGCGCTGCCGGTCAGGCCCGCGGTGAAGCCCTCGTGATCCAGGGGCTTGCGGGTCCGTAGATTCACGGTGCCGGCAATCCCGCCTTCGATCATGTCGGCCGAGGGGTTCTTGTACACGTCGACTCCGGCCATGAGCTCCGCCGGAACGTCCTCGAAGCTCAGGCCACGAGTGTTGCGCGCGCTGAAAACGTCGCGTCCATTGAGCTCGCTGCGCACCTGCGTGAGGCCGCGCACGGTGACGCCGCTGCCTTCGGCGGAAAAGCGGTTGGTATCGCTCGGCGCGAACAGGTGATCGATCGCCACGCCGGAGATTCTCTGCAACGCCTCCGTTACACTTCGATCCGGCAGTGCGCTGATGTCCACGGCGCTGATCGAATCGACGATGACCTCGGCGTTCTGCTTGATTTCCTGTGACGTCTGGATGCTTTGACGCAAGCCGGTGACGACGATTTCCGTCAGCTGTGGATCCTGCCCGGCCGATTGGGCGACGGCGGCCGGCGGCGCAAGCAGCGCGGTCAGTGCCAATGGTGATGCGGAAAGCAACTGGGACGCGTTGCGCGTCCTTCGGATGGTGCTCATCGAGGGTCCCCCTGAAATGTCCGAGTATTTATTCGGTCCAGGTGGAACGTATCGACGGATCGCCGCCGCCGATAAGTACGCTCCGGTACTTTCAGGTTCCGGACGGGCCGTACAATGTACGTGATTGTTTTGGCAGGACGTTTCATTACCGCGTAACACGGAAGTTCGAGCACAATGTTTATCGATTGATATGACTTCACGCGATGCAGAACGACAGGAACTCAACCGTGCCGTCGAGATGCTCGGCCGCACCACGCGTCATGGGCGCCTGCTCGAATACCTGGGCACCAAGTATTTCTCCCAGCAGGAGGCGCAGCTCACCGAGTTCGACATTGCTCGCGACGTCTTCGGCCGCTCGCTCGAGAATTTCGATCCGGCGGCGGATGCCGTCGTCCGTGTGGAAGCGCACCGGCTGCGGAAGAAGCTGCGTGATATCTACGAAAAGGACACGCCGGCTTCCGGTGTGCAGATTTCCCTGCCGGCAGGCACGTATGTGCCGAAATTCACCGTGGTCGAGCCAACCTCGGTGCGCGCACGCCGTTTCCCGACCTGGGCGTGGGCGATCGCGGGCGTCGCAGTCGTAGCCGCGGTCGGTTTGATTTTCGGACTCGGCTCGCGCGAGCTTCGCTCCCCGACATCGGAATCAGGCTCGACGGCCGTGTCGACCCCTGTCCTGTCTTCCGCAGCTCCCGGAGCGCCGAGCCCGCTGACCGAGCTGCACATCATCGCCGGCTACAGCGGCAGCGACGTGATCGACAACTCAGGCACACGGTGGACGCCGGACAAGTATTACGCGAAGGGAGGCGTCTGGTCACGGCCGGGTGGGTTCATTCGCGGCACGAGTCGGCCGTTCCTGTTCAAGAGCTGGCGGACCGGCGAGTTTGGATATGACATCCCTTTGGCGCCGGGCAGCTACGAACTGCGTCTGTTCTTCGCGTCGGGGCAGACGCCCGGCGACGAGAAGCTGTCGGCATTCGGCATCGCCATGAACGGCGAAACCTTGCTGAGCTCGTACGACATCAGCATGAGCGCCAACGGTGCCGACACTGCCGACGAGCTGGTCTTCCGGGACGTGCACCCTTCCGGGGATGGCGTCCTGCGACTCTGGTTCACCAACGAAACCACTTCTCCCGTGCTGAATGCACTCGAAGTTGTCCCCGGCACGCCCGGGAAGTTGAAGCCGATCCGGATCCTGACGCAGCGCACTTCATTCGTGGATCACCTGGGCCAGCGTTGGCGCGCCGACGATTACTACCAGAACGGCATTCTCGCGACCGATCGCAGCAAGGTGAACGGCACCGACGACCCCGAGCTCTTCAGCGCGGAAAGATTCGGGCATTTCAGCTATGCGATTCCCGTCGATCGGCGCGGACGATATACCGTCGTGCTGCATTTCGCCGAGTTCTACTACGGCCCTGGCCAGCCCGGCGGCGGCGGCGCCGGCAGCCGCCTGTTCCACGTGTTCTGCAACGGACAGACGTTGCTGCGCGACTTCGACATATACAAGGAAGCCGGCAGCCTGCGGACCGTGACGAAGTCGTTTCCGCACATCCAGCCGTCGGCCTATGGAAAGATCAACCTGATGTTCGAACCGGTGATCAACAATGCCACGGTTTCCGGGATCGAGATCATCGATGAGTCAGGGTCGTAGCTCCCGCGCAATCAGGTGCGAAAGGAAATCTCGAAGGCACTGGCATGCCGCGTCGGCAACGTGGCCGGCAGATTCACGATGAGCGCTGCGGCGGTCTGCTGAAAATCCAGCGGCTCTTTCACGCCCAGCAGCCTGATGGCCTTCACCGCGGGTTGCCGACCGCTGCCGTAGCCCAGTGAAGTGATCTTCACCTGGCCCGAAGGCTCGCCCAGCGTGATCGCATAAAGCGCCCTGCCCTTGGTGGTGAATCGGATGTCCTGGGCCGTGTAGTCAGCTTTCTCCCTGAATGCGCCAGGCGCGGCCTGGGTTGGACCTTCACCAAACACCGTCCACGGGCGCGTGCCGTGAATGGCCTCGGCGTTGACGGACATCCACATCTTGAGCTCGGCCAGCAGCTCTTGCGATTCCGGCGGGAGACTTCCGTCGGGATACAGCACCACGTTCAGCAGCAGATTGCCGTTCTTGCTGACGATGTCGACGAGCATGCGAATGACTTCGGGCGCAGTCTTGCAGGCATACCCGTCCGCGTAGAACCAGTCACCATTCGAGGTATCGGTTTGCCATGGCCGCGGATCGATGCCGCCCAGCACTCCCCGCTCGACGTCCTGCACGCAAGCCTCGGGATAGAACTCCCCGGACCCCAATGCCTTGCAGTTGTAAACCGCGTCGACGCGTCCATGCCTCGCCACACTGCTATTGAAGAGGTGCGCCACCAGTGAACGCCCCGCCTCGCCGAATGGCATTCCACCATCCGAATAGAGGAGGTCGGGCTGGTAGGAATCGACCAGATCGCGAATCCGGTCGAACCAGATCTGGTGGTACCCGGGATCGGACGTGTACCAGGTTGCGGAGTTTCCCTTGTACGGTTCGTCGTGCCTGCGGTGATACAGGTCCGCGTACCGCGGATCGGCGCCGTCGTAGTCCACGCCCATCTTCGGCCAGAACTGGTCGTAGGCATGGCTCGGGTAGAACCAGTTGTGGCTCGCGCCGAGGTGCTCCGAGACGCCGAATCGCAGGCCGCGCCGGCGTGCCGCGTCGCGCCAGGCACCGACGATGTCGCGCCTCGGACCCATTGCCACGGCGTTCCAGCGATGATGGCGCGAGTTCCACAAGTCGAAGTTGTCGTGATGCACGCCCATGCTGACGAAGTATTTCGCGCCGGCCGCGACGTACCGATCCATCAATGATTCCGGATCGAACTTCTCGGCCTTCCAGAGCGCGATGATGTCCTTGTAGCCGAATTCGGAAGGGTGCCCGTAGTGCTCGAGATGGTGTGCGTAGTGAGGATGTCCGGGGACATACATCCAACGGGCGTACCAGTCGCCTCTGCGCGGCACTGCCTGCGGACCCCAATGTGCCCAGATGCCGAACTTGGCATCCCGGAACCACTCGGGCGCCTGGTAGGTCTGCAGCGATTCCGCGGTCGGTTCGAATGGCCCTGCGAGAATGGGGAGCCTGAGCTTTCCCGCCGCGCGTCGATCTTCAGCAACCCTCTCACCAGATCGGGCGGCCGCAGTTGCGCCCAGTGCCGTCCAGAACGGCGTGCCCAACAAGAGTCGCCTGGTCACCATGAGCTGTTCCTTCTAAGGAGCAACGCCGGCGGCACCCTGCTGCAGGGCCAGCAGGCCCGCGGGGTCGCTGACCGTGTTGTTGGTGCGGTTGAACACGCCGCCCGCGTTCCCCACGTCCCAGAAAAACGGTCGCAGACCATGAGTGACGGCGCTTCTCACCACGTACTGGTGGTAGTAAAGGCGCGACTTCTCGTGCAGCTCGAGATCGGCGCCCGTCAGTGGCGCACCCCGGCGCTGGGCGGCAAGCTCACCGACGATGACCGGAATATTGCGGTCGACGAACTTCGCCTTCATCAACGCGAACTGATCGTCCACGTACGCCTCTTCGCCCCACGTGGGATTGTGCGCCGTGTCGGTGGTGGAGTGGTTGGGCGCACCCCAGTAGTACGCCTGGTTGCCCCAGCTCTCGTCCTGGACCATGCCGACGAAGTTCCAGGGCGCATAGAAGTGAACCTCCGCCATCAGACGATCGGGAACCGTGTCGGTCGGCATCTGGTTCCAGAGCGAGTTCGAAAGATCGATGTTCGTCTTGGGTCCCTGCACGACCAGCACTCGCCAGGCATTGCGTCCGCCAGTTTCACGCACCGCATCGACGAATGTCTGGTGGTATGCGGACAAGACCGCCATCGCTTCGGCCGTCTCGGCATCCGGCTCGTTCGCGCTCGCGAACATCAGGTGCTCGTCGAAATCGCGCAGCGTCGTCGCGATCTGCTGCCAGAACGCGCGCTGCTTGTCATTCACGGCGGCCTGATCGGCGGCGTTGATGTGCTTCTCGAGCCAGCCGTCATCCCAGTGAACGTTCAAGATGACGTAGAGATCATTTTCAACGGCGTATTGCACCACCTGCCTCACGCGCGACAGCCATGTCGGGCTGATCGCCGCCGTGGCCTGGTCCGCATATTGGTCCCAGGATGCGGGAATGCGCACCGCCGTGAAGCCATTGGCCTTCACGAGTTGCATGAGCTCATTCGAAGCGAGCGGGTTCCCCCAATTGGTCTCGCCACCGATGGCTTCCAGCGTGTTGCCCAGGTTCCAGCCCAGCGTGAACTTGGCGGCGAGCTGGGTGGCCGTGCTGGGCATGCCGGACGAATCTGGAGCGGCGGGACTCGTGTTGTAGTCTGGATATTGCCCGGCCTGTACGGCATCGAACGTCACGGTGAAGGCCTGGCTCGACGTCGTTCCGCAACTGTTGGTGTGGACGGCCGTCGCCGTGCACGAGGCAGTCGGCGTGAACGTCTGCTCGCGCGAGGACCCCGACAAGCCGCATCCGCTCCAGGACCAGCTGCCGCCCGTGGCGGGCTCCGGGCTGAGTGTGACCTCGGTTCCAGAGCCCGCCGTCACCGCCGCGCTCTGGGTCCGCGTGCCCCCAACCGCGGTGTACGCGGTGATCGGAGTCGCATTGCACGTCTCTGCGGGCGGAGGCATGGAGGAGGATCCGCCGCCGCAGCCGGACAGCGCGATGAGCGCGGCGGTGACGGCCAGGTGGTCGATTCGAAATGTCGGTAAGTCGATGTGCATTTGGCGCATATGTAGTAGTGACAGGAGGCTTTCCTCGACGGATGCCGGCGAAGTGCTCATCCCGGTATCGTCGTGGAAACATCCGTGCATCACGGAATATCACGCGAGTCGGAGCGGGAGAAATGCCGGAATCAGGCCGAGGTATGCACGATTCGCATGCTTCAGGATCCACGAGTCGAATGCGATCCTGCGCTATCTGTGCGCGAAGCATGGCCTCGACGCGTGGTATCCGCAGGAACTGCAGCAGCGCGCCAAGGTGGAACAGTGGCTCGACTGGAATCAGTGCCGGTTGTCACCCACGGTGGTCGACATCGTGCTCAACAGCGTCTTCCTGGGTTCCGCGGGCGACCAGGCCGCGATCGCGCGAGGACGGTCGCGGCTTCCGGAGCTCTGGTCGATTCTGGAAGCAGGATTGCGCGACACTCCATTTCTGGTCGGGGCCCGACCGTCGATCGCGGATCTCTCGCTGGCGTCGAGTGTCTTCCAGTTGACGTTCGCGAACATCGCGCCGACCGGGCCGGAGACGGCGAGCTGGTTTCAGCGGGTCAGCGCGCTCGAGGGATTCCGCAAATCGCTGCCGATGCAGTAGGACGCGCTCAGGCCGGCCGCTTGGAGGGCGCGCTCGCGCGGACCGGAGCGCTCAGCCGCTCGCTCAGCAACTTGAAGACGCGTGCTGCCAGGAACCGCGGGATGCGGTTTTCGGAGGCGATCAGGTCGATGGCGACGTCGCGTGCCTCCGCGCTGTTCAACGCTTTCAACAAATCGTCCCTGGAGCGCGCGGACTCGATCGCGCGCATGACCGAGCGCACCTTGAGCGCCATGAGGATGGGACTCACCACGCCCCAGTAGCCGAAGATCCAGAACAGGGGCAGGACGATCAACAGCGCGTACTGGTCCCGCGTGGCCTCGAACAGCAACTCGTAGATGCACCAGGGCACCAGGGTCAGGAGCCCGATGACCCAGAGCCAGATCGCCTTTGACAAGGTGAATTTCATGGGACCAGCCGGATGCTAAGCCCCGGAAATCGGGATGAGTCGTGTCAGAGATCACAGACCGTGATTCTCGCCGACCCGCGAGTTCCTACCCAGAACTACATCCCTGGCGCGATCTTCAGAGCGACCTTGCCCAGATGATGCCGCTCGACCGCGCGCTGCGCTTCGGCTCCTATTGAATCTTGACGACGTCCTTGTGCCGCATGCCGTCCTGCGTATGTCGCAAGGGAAGCGTCGGGCGCGGCGGCGTCTTCGCGCTGTCACTCGCGAGCGCGCCGATCGCACCTTTTGCCGGCGTGATGCCGCCGTCGACCAGCCACACCGCGCCGGTGACGAAGCTGGCTTCATCGGACGCCAGGAATGCATACACGTTGGCGACTTCTTCGGCGGTGCCGCGTCGACCGATGGACACCGCGGTGACGAGCGCTTCCTCTATCTTCTCGTCGACGGCGCCCGTTTCCTTGTGCGTCCAGGCGGTGTCGATGGGACCCGGACACACGCAATTGGCACGGACGCCATGTGCCGCCTGCTCGACCGCGACGCCCATCATGAACGAATGCAGGAAGCCCTTCGTTCCACCGTATGCCGTGTTTCTCGGCTGACCATTGACGCCGCCCTCCGATCCGGCACTGATGATCGTGCCGCGCGTCTTGCGCAGGTGCGGCAATGCGAACTTCGTCATCAGGAAAGCTGCGCCGATACCCGTTCCGCCACCGGTCACGATGGCGACCTTGCCATGCAGTTTTCCGTTCATTTCTGGCCTCCAGGAGCAACACTCTATGCCCCTGGATTTGGGACGCTTCCCGGTCGAGGCGATGTCCTCACCCTCCGGATGGCTTACAGGGGAGCAGATTTCATGAGCCTCGTGGCACAGGCTAAGATCGGCGCGCGAAGGCGCCGCTCGCGAGCGTAGGAAGATACCGCCGATGAAGACCCGAACCTCCGATGGAAAGCAGGCCGACCTGCTTCGCGTGCTTCAGGCTCGATTCGAGAAGCACATGCAGCGACACGCCGGCATCTCCTGGCAGGCGGTGCAGCGTCGCCTCGAAGGCAATGCGGCGGCATTGAAAGTGCTGGAAGCAATGGAGAGCACCGGCGGCGAGCCCGACGTGATCGGCAAGGATGCCGGCGCAGGCCGGCTCATCTACTGCGATTGCTCCGCCGAGAGCCCAGCAGGTCGCAGGAGCCTTTGCTACGACCCGAAAGCGCTCGCGGCGCGCAAGGAGCACAAGCCGAAAGGCAGCGCACTGGCGCTGGCGGAGAAGATGGGCATCGATCTACTGACCGAAGAGCAGTACCGCAAGCTGCAGGAACTCGGCGAGTTCGACACGAAGACTTCCAGCTGGGTCGCGACGCCCGCGGATGTGCGCTCGCTCGGTGGGGCGCTGTTCTGCGACCGGCGCTTCGGCCGCGTGTTCGTCTATCACAACGGCGCCGAGTCCTATTATGCGGCGCGCGGCTTCCGTGGATCGATCACGATCTGAGAGTTGCCCTCCGGAGCGCCGCAGATCCCGAAGCTCCTGTAGATAGACGACGAGTGTGTCCAGTTCGTCGTCACTGATCGTGCGCGTATCGACGCGCACGACTTTGGGATGTGTTTCCAAGCGGCGTCCGGCTCACTACCACCAGGCGAATGCGAACCCTGCCAGATAGATACCGATGACGATCGCCAGCAGACCCCCGATGACGTACCAGCCCGGCGTACTGAATGTGGCCATGAACCTGGCTAACCAGCCGTCCGGCACAAGCAGGAAGAAGGTCCCTTCCAGCACGGCCATCCAGCCGATGATCGTGAGCACCGCGGCCGGCGGCGGCGACCAGACATTGTGGGCCACCACGAGAGCGATGCCCGCGAACAGTTCGATCATGGACATCGTCACGCGCACCAGGCGCTGATCGACGTACTCGGCAAAGACCGCGAGGAAGAACGGTCGCCGAACCAGGATCGCGACGCCGATCACGATGAGCATGAGACCGACGAGCTTTGCGAGAAAAACTGTCAACGCCATCGTGACACCTCACGCCTGCATGTCCGCGCGGCGACCCGCACGAAGACCCCGGAGAATCAGCGCGAAGCAGACGATGCCGGTGGGCGCCGAGGAATAGGCGAGCAGCCTGATCACGCCTTCCTGAGCGGCGCTGCCATGTGCCGTTCCCGCCGCCATGGGAATCGTATCGTTGCCCGCCCCCCCCAGAATGCTCCCAGCAGGTAGGCCGCGAGGATCGCGAACGTGGAGTAAATGAGCAGCCAGAGCGCCGCCCGCGAAGCCCGGTCGCCGAGGTTCAGCCGCGTCCACGCGAGGCCGAGCGCCAGCAGCAACACGGATCAGTTCCGACTTCCAGGATTCCCAAACCACCATAGGCGCGCCATCATTTAATCGCTATAAATGTCTCCTGATTGCCACGTCAGAGGTGACGACTTTCGCACCGGCGCGGCGTACCGAGGGAATCCGTCTTGTCCAAGGTCACCATCTTTCACAACCCGGCATGCGGAACCTCGCGCAACACGCTCGGACTGATTCGCAGCGCCGGCATCGAACCCCAGCTCGTCGAGTACCTGAAGCATCCGCCGAGCCGCGAGCAGCTCGCGGGAATGATCAAGGATGCGGGGCTCACGGTGAGGGACGCGCTTCGACGGAAGGAATCCCTGTACGCCGAGCTCGGGCTGGACAACGAAAAGCTCACGGACGACGATCTCCTGGACGCCATGGTGCGTCATCCCATCCTCATCAATCGGCCGTTCGTCGTGACCGAGCTCGGCACGAGGCTGTGCCGTCCTGCCGAAACCGTGCTCGACATACTTCCCCGCACCTGACGCGCACGATCAGAGGAATCGACATGCCTGCGCAGTTCAGCCGTCGACAGATTTTGTTCGGTGCGATCGCCGGGGCATGGACGAGCACCAGCCTCACGACTTTCGCAACCCCGGCATCGGCGCAGACTTCCGGCGAGGGGGCACAGATACCGCGGTCAGCCTTGATCGAGCCGCGCGAGCTCGCGCGACTGCTGGAATCGGGAGACGAGCTGCTCTTGATCTTCCAGGTCGGCGTGCGCTTCCTGTATGAACAAGCCCACATTCCGGGAGCCGAGTACATCGGCGCGGCCGAAAGCCCCGAGGGGCTGGAGGCCTTGCGCCATCGCGTGGCGAAGCTGAACAAGAGCCAGCCCGTGGTGATCTATTGCGGCTGCTGCCCGTGGGATCGCTGCCCCAACATCCGGCCTGCGTTCCGGGAGTTGCACGCGATGGGCTTCACGCAGGTGAAAGCGCTGCACATCGCTGACAACTTCGGTGCCGACTGGGCGGCCAAGGGCTATCCAGTGCAGAGCGTTCGTCAGAGCACGGAGTAACGGAGGTTGGCGCTCCGGGCGTCCCAGGAACGTGGTCTCGAAAGCAACCAGATACAAGGAGACGGCGATGTCGAAGATTTCAAATACTGTTGGACTCATCGGCACAATCGCCCTGGCGACTCTTGCCGGCACGGCCCTGGCACAACAATCGCCGCCGGAACCGCGCGACTACTACGTCGGCAACCCCGGCGTGGGCCTGCCGGTGGCGCCACCCGCGCCGTCGACCGGCGGCGGTCCGCCGCCGGCGGCCTTCGCGCCGGCGTCGAAGAACGTGCACATGTTCGGCGCGCTCTATTCCGTCGAGAGCTGCGTCTACGACCCGGACCGCGGCGTGATCGTCGCGCCGTCGCGCGGCGTACCGCAGTCCGTGCGCGCGAACGACGCCTGGATCGCCTTCATCAATTCCGACGGCAGCGTGCATACGCCGCGCTGGATCGGCATCCAGAACTCCGGCGCCGAGCGCGACAGCCTGAAGCCGCCGCTGGTGCTGAACGAACCGTTCGGCAGCGCGCTGCATCAGGGCGTGCTCTACCTCGCCGATAGTGACGGCGGCACACCGGACCCGGCGAACGCCGGACAGAACACGGCGCGCGTGGCCGTCGTGCGCACGTTCGACATGGCAAGCGGACGCCCGCTCAAGTCCGTCGCCGTGCCCGGATCTCCGTGGCTGAACGACCTCGCCGTCGCCGCCGACGGCACGGTGTACGCCACCAACACGGGCTCGGGTGATCGGCCGGAGACCTGGCAGGTCTGGAAAATCTCGCCGAAGGGCGAGGTGTCGGTGTTCCTGCAGGGCGCACCGCTCAATCTGCCGAACGGCATCGAGCTGGACGGCGACGGCAACATCGTCGTGGTCAACATCGGCAACGCCGACGTGATCACCTTCGCGCCGGACGGCAAAGTGGTTAGAACGGAACAGGCGGCGCAGTCGGGAAGCGATGGCCTCGTCATCATGCCCGACGGCGTCAAGTTCGTCTCGAGCGTG
>DASTHJ010000016.1:0-4430 GCA_035718265.1 Steroidobacteraceae bacterium
CAGGCGCAGCTCGTCGATGGATCTGCCGGCGTCGCCGGACGGCGTGAAGTAGGGATGCCAGGTGAAACTGATGGGCGTCGGCGCGTCGGTGGTCGCCTCGTACGCGAGCGTCAGCGTGTCGTCGTAGATGCTGAGCAGCGCCGTGACGTCGAGGTTGCCGGGAAAGCCGTTGATGCCGGCCGGCGAGCGGTGTCCGAGTTTCAGGTAACGCGCGCCGCTGCCCAGCACCTTCCAGACGTACTCGCCGAAGCCGACGGCGCCGCCATGCAGCGTGTTGGGACCGTTGTTGGCCGTGAGCTCGTAGGTCTTGCCGTCGAGCTCGAATTTCGCGCCGCCGATGCGGTTGCCGTAACGGCCCACGAGCTGGCCCAGGTAGGAAGTGTCCTCGAGATACGCGCCGAGATCGGGCAGCGACAGCACCAGCGGGATGCGCCGGCCCTTCACCGGCAGCGACAGGCTGCGCAGCGTGCCGCCGAGCGTGAGGATCTCGGCCTGCAGGCCGTCTTCACCACCGAGCGTGTACGCCTCGACCTCCGCGCCGTCGGGCATGCGCCCGAAGGGGCGGCTCATGCCGCCTTGCGCGTACGAGCCTCGAACAGCCGCTGCAAGAGGCAGAAGAGCAACAGCAAAACTCCGACGACGATCTTGGTCCACCATGAGCTCAGCGTCCCGTCAAAGGCGATCAGGGTCTGGATGATGCCCAGAATGAGCACGCCGAACAACGTCCCGGCGACGTAACCCACGCCGCCGGAGAGCAGCGTGCCACCGATCACCACCGCCGCGATCGCGTCGAGCTCGAGGCCGACGGCGTGCAGGCTGTAGCCCGAGAGCATGTAGAACGTCATGACCACGCCGCCGAGCGCCGCGCACAGCCCGCTGAGTAGATAGACGCCGATCTTGGTCGAGGCCACCGACAGGCCCATGAGGCGCGCCGAAGACTCGCCGCCGCCGATCGCGTACACCGTGCGGCCGAACTCGGTGGCGTGCGCGATGCGCATCGCGATCAGCACCGTCGCCAGCGCGATCAGCGCGCCGACGGTCAGCGAGGCGCGTCCGCCCACCTGGAGGCGTGTCTGCGCGATGGCCGCGTAGGTCGCGTCGGTGATCGGGATGGACTCGGTGCTGATGAGATAGCAGCAGCCGCGCGCCAGGAACATGCCGGCCAGCGTCACGATGAACGGCGCCAGGTCGAAGCGCTGGATCAGGAAGCCCTGCAGCGCGCCGAACGCCGCGCCGAGCAGCAGCACCACCGCCATGGTGGCGTAGGGATTCCAGCCGGCGTCGAGCAGCGCCGCCGAGACCATGGTCGTGAGCGCGATCACCGATCCCACCGACAGGTCGATGCCGCCCGTCAGGATCACGAAGGTCATGCCCACGGCGACCACGCACAGGAACGCGTTGTCGATCAGCAGGTTCAGGAACACCTGCGGCGAGAGGAAGCCGTCGTAGCGGATCGCGCCGAACGCCGCCATGCCGGCGAACAGCAGGATGGTGATGCTGAGCGGCAGCAGGCGGCGGTTCATGCGGGCCTGTGTCCCGGGCGCAGCGCGCGCAGCACCAGGCCGCGGAATTCGGCCGACTGCAGCAGCATCACCGCGAACACCAGCGCGGCCTTGACCACGAGGTTCACCTCCGGTGGCACGCCCAGCGAGTAGATCATCGAGGTCAGCGTCTGGATGATCAGCGCGCCGATGACCGTGCCGGCGAGCGTGAAGCGACCGCCGGTCAGCGCCGTGCCGCCGAGCGTCACCGCCAGGATGGCGTCCAGCTCGAGCAGCTGGCCGGCGTTGTTGGCGTCGGCGCTCTTCACGTTGGAGCTGATGACGAGCCCGGCGATGCCGGCCGCCAGGCTGCAGAACGTGTACACGCACAGCGTGATCGAGGCGGCGCGGATGCCGGCGACGCGCGCCGCCTCGGGATTGCCGCCGATCGCGCGGATGAACAGGCCCAACGCCGTGCGCGACAGCAGCAGGTGCAGCGATCCCCAGAGCGCCGCCGCGAGCCACAGCGCCACGGGCACGCCCAGCAGGAAGCCATTGCCGAGCGTGAAGAACGGCGCGTAGTACACGGTGATGATCTGGCCGCCGGTCAGCAGCTGCGCGATGCCGCGCCCGGCCACCATCAGGATCAGGGTCGCGACGATCGGCTGCATGCCTGCCTTGACCACCAGCAGGCCGTTCCACAGCCCGCAGGCGGCGGCGACGGCCAGCGCCGTGCCGAGCGCCAGCCACAGCGGATGTTCGCTCGCGACCTCGCCGCCGGCATTGAAGCTGCCGCCGATCATGAGCGCCGCCACGGCGGCCGCGATCGCCACGACCGCGCCCACCGAGATGTCGAGGCCGCGCACCGCGATCACCAGCGTCATGCCCAGCGACACGATCATCAGCGGCGCGGCGCGATTCAGGATGTCGACCAGGTTCCCGTAGAAATGGCCGTCGCGCCACGCGATGGACAGGAACGAGGGATTGAACGCCGCGCTGACCGCGATCAGCAGCAGCAGCGTGGCCACCGGCCAGAACAGCCTGTGCTGCACCAGGCGCTTCATGCATCCCCCGCGATCATCGAGAACACCGCGTCTTCGTCGGCGCCGCTCGGCAGCTCGCCCGCCTTGCTGCGATCGCGCAGCACCATGATGCGGTCGGAGACACGCACCACCTCTTCGATCTCGGCCGAGATGAACAGCACCGCGGTGCCGCGTTGCGCGAGCGCCAGGATCTCGTTCATGAGCTCCTGCTTGGCGGCGATGTCGATGCCGCGCGTCGGCTCGTCGAGGATCAGCACGCGCGGATGCGTGGCGAGCCAGCGCGCGATGATGGCCTTCTGCTGGTTGCCGCCGGAGAGCTGGCCGATGGGAGTTTCGATGCTCGCGGTCTTCACGCCGAGCGCGGCCACCATCTTCTCCGCCAGCGCGCGCTGCTCGGCCGGCTTCAGGAATTTCTTCAGGCCCATGCGTGCCTGCAGCGCGAGCACGATGTTCTCGCGCACCGAGAGCTCGGCGACGATGCCGCTGTGCTTGCGATCCTCCGGACAGAAGCCGAGGCCGAGCGCCAGCGCGTCCGACGGCGACTGCAGGTGCGCCGGCTTGCCGTCGACCTGGAGGTCGCCCGAGTCGCGCTCGTCCAGCGCGAACAGCAGCCGCGCGAGCTCGGTACGGCCCGAGCCCAGCAACCCCGCGAGTCCGAGCACTTCCCCGGCCCGCAGCTCGATGTCCATCGGCTTGAGCTGGCCGCGGCGCGCGATGCCGCGCGCCGCGAGCACGGTGGGCGCGCCGCCCGCCTGCGGGTCGGCGTGCGCCGGTGGCTTCTCGGCGTTCACGATCTCGCGGCCCACCATCGCGGCGACCAGCCCGCGCGCGTCCAGTTTCCCGCAGGCGTATTCGCCGACGAACCTGCCGTTGCGCAGCACGGTGATGCGATCGCAGACCTCGTACACCTGGTCGAGGAAATGCGTGACGAACAGGATGGCGACGCCCTTGTCGCGCAGCCGCCGGATGAGGCCGAACAACGCCTGCACCTCGCCGGCGTCGAGGCTCGAGGTGGGCTCGTCGAGGATCAGCACGCGCGCGTCGGTGGACACCGCGCGCGCCACGGTCGCCAGCTGCTGCACGGCGGCGGGCAGGCCGCCTGCGAGCTGCGTCACGTCGAGATCGATGCCGAGCCCGGAGAGCAGTTCGCGCGCGCGGCGGTTGGTCTCGCGCCAGTCGATGCCGCCGCCGCGCAGCCACGGCCGGCGCGGATAGCGTCCGGCGCAGATGTTCTCCGCCACCGAGAGGTTCGGCAGCAGGTGGCTCTCCTGGTGCACGGCGCTGATGCCGAGCTCCTGCGCATGCAGCGGCGAATGCGGCGCGACGCCGCGGCCGAGCATTTTGATCTCGCCGGAGTCCGGCGCGTGCACGCCGGTCAGCACCTTGATCAGCGTGGACTTGCCGGCGCCGTTCTGGCCCATGAGCGCGTGCACTTCGCCGGCGCGCAGCGTCAGGTCGACGCCGGCCAGCGCCTGCACGCCGGGAAACGCGCGGGTGATGGCCCGTGCCTCGAGCACGATCGCGGCGTCGTTCATGGCAGTCGTCCCGGACTCAATACTTGCGCGTCTGGATGAACTGCTTCGCCGTTTCCATGGTGAAGACCTGCTCGTCGACCACGATGCGCTTCGGGATGGGGCGGCCCGCCACGACCTCGGTGACCGAGGTCATGAGCTGCGGACCGAGCAGCGGATTGCATTCGATGGTCGCATTGAGCTTGCCGGCGATCATGGCTTCGAATGCGCCCTTCACCGCGTCGACCGACACGATGAGGATGTCGCGGCCGGGTTTGAGGCCGGCTTCCTCGATGGCCTGGATGGCGCCGATGGCCATGTCGTCGTTGTGCGAGTACAGCACGTGGATCTTGCGTGTCTCCGCCTTGAGGAACGCCTCCATGACTTCCTTGCCC